>JBMOGG010000001.1:0-140927 GCA_049318505.1 Sphingomonas sp.
CAGAACGACCTGGCAGAACGACCTGGCAACGCGGCTGCGCTGCGAAAAACGGCAACAGCTTCGCACGGCTGATCTTCTTGCGAAGAAGCACATGGCCCGACGCATCAACACCGTGCGCCTGAAAAACATGCTTGGCGATATCCAACCCGATGATGCTAACTTGCCGACACGGACGCCTCCCTCAAGTGGTGTGCAACACCTCCACTCTGGCACAAAGATGCCGTCGGGGGGCGTCCACCCCATCACCGATGGACTAACGCGTCCGTCGCGCTAAAGCCCGAACGCATGTGGCTTATCCACCAATTCCCGCTCTGTCCGTTTTCGCGCAAGGTCCGGCTCCTGCTGGGCGAAAAGGGCGTGGGCTACGAGCTTATCCTCGAAAAGCCGTGGGAGCGGCGCGACGAGTTCATCGATCTGAATCCGGCCGGGCAGACACCCGTGCTGGTCGATCGCGAGCGCGGGACCAAGCTCATTAATTCGGCGGCCATCTGCGAATATATCGAGGAAACAGTCGAGAAGGCAAAGATGATCTCGGGCACGGCGACGGACCGTGCAGAGATTCGCCGCCTGACCGCCTGGTTCGACGAGCAATTCCATGCTGCCGTCACGGGCCCGCTGCTGGGGGAGCGCATGTACAAGCGAATCGTCCACCGCATGGCGCCCGACACGACCGCGCTGCGCGAGGCAATGAAATCAGCAAATGAAATGCTCGATTATGTCGACTGGCTGCTGCACCGGCACAACTGGATTGCGGGCAGTGCGCTCAGTCTCGCCGATCTCGCGGCGGCGGCGCACATCTCGGTCGCTGATTATCTGGGGGGAATTGACTGGCGCGCGCACGAGAATACGCGGGTCTGGTACATGGGGCTGAAGTCGCGCCCGAGTTTCCGGCCGTTGCTGGCGGAGCGGATGGCGGGCATCGCGCCACCGGCGGATTACGACAAGGTCGATTTCTAGGCTGCGACGACTGTCATGAAATAGTCGAGCGACAGATTGTCGGTCAGCCGCCCGCCGCGCACCGGATCATAGGCAAATCCCGTGGTATCGATCACCCGTAACCCGGCGTCGCCCAAAAGCGCCGTCAGCTCGTCGGGCGCGATGAATTTGTCCCAGTCGTGCGTGCCGCGGGGGATGTGGCCTAGGCCTTCGCCCAAGGTTATCATCGCCAGGCGCGACAGGGGCGTGCGGTTCGGCGTGGACAGAATCATGAGGCCGCCTGCGGCCAGCACCTGCCCAAGCCCAGCGATGAACGCGGCGGGGTCGCCGACATGTTCTATGACTTCGAGCGAGGTCACGAGATCGAACGTCTCGTCCGCCACGGTCGCGGTATCCCCCGCACGATAATCGATCGCCAGCCCGATAGTGGTCGCATGGGCCTGTGCCGCCGCGATGTTTTCCGGTGCGGCGTCGACTCCTGTTACGGCGGCGCCCAGCCGCGCCAGCGGCTCGCACAGCAGCCCCGCGCCGCACCCCATGTCGAGCGCCCGCTTGCCCGCCAGCGGCCGCCGTGCGGTCCCGTCGTTGCCGAAATGCCTGTCTACCTGCGCGCGGATGTAGCCAAGGCGCACGGGGTTCAGCCGGTGAAGCATCGCCGACGACCCTTTCGGGTCCCACCACTCGGCGGCAAGCTTGCCAAAATGCGCGGCCTCGGCGGGGACGATAGTTGCGTTGGTCATGCCCCCTTCCTATCAGGGCCGCCGCCAGAAACCAAAATGCAGATCAAGGGGGCCTTCGCCACTATCATGGCGCGTATCGTAATGAAGTTCGGCGGGACGTCGATGGCGGGAACCGACCGTATCCGCAACGTCGCGCAGCGCGTGAAGCGCGAAGTCGATGCGGGGCACGAAGTCGCCGTGGTCGTCTCGGCCATGGCGGGCGAGACCGATCGGCTGGTGAATTTTTGCCGGGAGGCATCGCCGCTCCATGATCCGCGCGAATATGATGTCGTCGTGGCGTCCGGTGAGCAGGTCACCGCAGGGCTGCTCGCGATCGCCCTTCAGGCGCTGGGCGTGAAGGCGCGCAGCTGGCTCGGCTGGCAAATGCCAATCCACACCGACGACGCCCATGCCAAGGCGCGGATCGAGGACATTGACACGACGGCGCTGCGCATGGCCATGGCCAGCGGCGAAGTCGCGGTCATCCCGGGCTTTCAGGGCATGGGGCCGGGCAACCGCATTTCGACGCTGGGGCGCGGCGGATCCGACACGTCGGCTGTAGCCGTCGCCGCCGCGGTAAAGGCCGACCGGTGCGACATCTATACCGACGTCGACGGGGTCTACACGACGGACCCGCGGATCGTACCCCGCGCGCGCAAGCTGAAGCGCGTGACCTATGAGGAAATGCTCGAGCTCGCGAGCGTCGGCGCGAGAGTGTTGCAGACCCGCTCGGTTGGGCTCGCGATGAAGGAAGGCGTCCGCGTGCAGGTGCTGTCGTCGTTCGACGATCTGCTTGGCAGTCCTGCGGCCGACACCCTGCCCGGCACGATGATTGTCGGGGATGACGATTTAGGAGACGACATGGAACGCCAGCTCATCACCGGCATCGCGCACGACAAGAACGAAGCGAAGATTACGCTTACGAATGTGCCCGACAAGCCCGGCGCAGTAGCGAACATCTTCACGCCGCTCGCCGAGGGCGCAATCAACGTCGACATGATCATCCAGAACATCTCGCATGGCACAGGGTCGACGGACGTGACGTTCACCGTGCCCGCCTCGGATCTCGCCCGTTCGCTCGATCTGCTCGAAAAAGCGAAGGGCGCCATCGGCTATGAGGCGGTGGTCCACGATACCCGCGTCGCCAAGATCTCGGTGGTGGGTGTCGGCATGCGCAGCCATGCCGGCGTCGCCTCGGCGATGTTCACAGCGCTTGCCCAGCGCGGCATCAACATCCAGGCGATCACGACGTCGGAGATCAAGGTCAGTGTGCTCATCCACGAGGACGAAACCGAACTCGCGGTGCGCGTGCTACACACGGCTTATGGGCTGGATGCGGAAGAGGCTGCAGGCTAAGGAGAAATCTGTGCCTTCCACCACAAATCTCGATATCGAAGCCTGGGTCAGCGGGCACTGCGCCGCCTGGAATGCGAATGATGCTGATGGTCTTTTCGCCGGCGCGGCGCCGGACATGCATTGGGTCAATGTTGTCGGGATGCACTGGCAAGGGCGCGACGCGGCGCTCCATGCACATCGTGTCTTTTTCGCAATTATGTTCCGCGATGTGTCGCTGACGCTGGAAGCAATCGAAAGCATCGTCGGCACCGGCCATTGCCGTGTCGCCGTCGTGCGATGGGCGTTGGGCGACTATACGGTGCTGACAGGGGAGCGGATCGTTGGCGAACGAAACCGGATGACCCTTGTTTTCACCGGTGAGGGCGACGCGCTGACAGTGCACCATGTCGCGAACATCCGCATCGACGAACAGGCCGCCGCACATGATCCTGGGACAGGTCTTGGCTGAACGTTCCTTTTTCTCTCTAGCTTCAGGGCATTTTTATTGACTGATCATTCGCAAGATCCGGCAGCGTCGCTCCGGAAGCTCATGCAGCGCGGTACCGATTTTCTCGGCTGTGAAACCGCAATCATGTGCGGGGCCATGTCCTGGGTGAGCGAGCGCCATCTCGTGGCCGCCGTTTCCAACGCGGGCGGATTTGGCCTGATCGCGTGCGGCGCGATGACGGTCGATCTGCTTGACACCGAAATCACCGAGACGAAGAAGCGGACGGACAAGCCCGTTGGCGTCAACCTGATCACGATGCATCCGCATCTGATGGAACTGATCGCGCTGTGTGGGCGGCACGGTATCGGCCATATCGTGCTTGCGGGCGGGCTGCCGCCTGCAGGGGCGCTCGAGGCGATCAAGGCGACTGGGGCAAAGGTCATTGCCTTTGCGCCCGCACTCGTCATGGCCAAGAAGCTCATACGGTCGGGCGTCGATGCGCTGGTGATCGAGGGGCATGAGGCCGGCGGCCATATCGGCCCCGTCGCGACGTCGGTGCTGGCGCAGGAAATCCTGCCCGAGATTGCGGCGCAGGTGCCCGTCTTCGTCGCGGGCGGCATCGGGCGCGGCGAGGCGATCGCAGGCTATCTCGAAATGGGGGCAGCCGGGGTTCAGCTCGGTACGCGCTTTGCCTGTGCGACCGAAAGCATCGCACATCCGGCGTTCAAGAAGGCGTTCTTTCGCGCCAACGCGCGCGACGCGATGCCCAGCGTCCAGATCGACCCGCGCCTGCCGGTCATTCCCGTCCGCGCGCTCAAGAACGCCGGGACCGAAGCATTTACCGCCAAACAGATCGAGGTCGCCCGCCTGCTCGACGAGGGAAAGGTCGACATGCACGAAGCCCAGCTCCAGATCGAATATTTCTGGGCGGGCGCCCTGCGTCGCGCGGTGATCGACGGCGACGTCGAGGGTGGATCGATGATGGCGGGGCAATCGGTGGGAATGGTCACGAAAGAAGAACCGGTTGCGGACATCATCGCCGAATTGGTGGCTCAGGCCGAAAGCGCGCTGCGCAAGGACTAGTGCCGGTTGGACAGCGGGGGTGGTTCTGCTAGCCCTTGTCCTATGCCAACCGCCGTCGCCTCTGCCCGCGAGATCCTGACCCGCCTGCACGAAGTCATGGCAGCGCGGACAAACGCGCAGGCAAAGCTCAACCAGGTCGTCAATATCATTGGCGAAGCGATGGGGAGCGAGGTCTGTTCGATCTATCTGCTGCGCGACGGTTTGCTCGAGCTGTTCGCGACGCGGGGGCTGAAACAGGAAGCAGTTCACGTTACGCGCATGGCGCTGGGCGAAGGATTGGTGGGGACCATCGCGCAGGATGTGGCGACGCTCAACCTCGATGAGGCGACCAGCCATCCAGACTTTGCCTATAAGCCCGAAACTGGCGAGGATATGTTCCACTCGTTCGCGGGCGTCCCCATCGTGCGCCGCCAGGCCGCCGTCGGCGTGCTCTGCGTCCAGCACGCCGATCCGCGCCCTTATGACGAGGTCGAGATCGAGGCATTACAGACGGTCGCTATGGTGCTGTCCGAACTGATCGCCAATGCAGGGCTTGTCGATGACAGCCGCGCCAATGCCACGCGCGCGCCGCAGACCCAGGGGCAAAGGCTGACCGGACTGAAGCTTGTCGAGGGCATGGGGCGAGGTTTTGCGGTCTATCACAACCCGCGCATTGTCATCGAGCATACCGTCGCCGAGGACACCGAAGCCGAGCGCGCGCGCGTTTATTCGGCGTTTGCCAAGATGCGCGAGCAGATCGACAATATGGCAAGTCAGGCCGAATTCGGTGGCGACGGCGAGCATCGCGAGGTGCTCGATACTTACCGGATGTTTGCCTATGACGAAGGCTGGGGCCGACGGATCAACGAGGCGATCGACAGCGGGCTGACGGCCGAGGCGGCGATCGAACGCGTCCAGCAGCGCACCCGCATGCGGATGCGGCAGATCGACGACCCCTTGCTGGCGGACCGAATGCACGATCTCGAGGATCTGGCGAACCGGTTGCTACGGATCGTGTCGGGGCAGCTGGGTACAGCGGCGCAGGCAGGCTTGCGCCAAGACACTATCCTGATCGCGCGCAATCTGGGTCCGGCCGAATTGCTCGAATACGACCGGCGACGTTTGAAGGGTGTATTGCTCGAGGAAGGTTCGCTGACGGCACATGTCACCATCGTCGCGCGCGCCATGGGCGTGCCGGTGCTCGGCCGGGTTAAGGACGTCCGTCAGCATGTCGTCGACGGGGACCTGTTGCTGCTCGATGTGGGGCAGGCGAGTGTCCTGTGTCGCCCAACGCCGGCGATCGAGGAAGCGTTTGAGACGCGCCTCGTCGTCGGGCAGAAGCGCCGCGCGCAGTTTCAGGCGCTCCGCGATATGCCGCCGGTGTCGCAGGACGGGCACCGGATTACGCTGATGATGAATGCAGGCCTGCGTGACGATGTCGCCGCGCTCGACCCGACGGGCGCCGACGGCATCGGGCTGTTTCGCACCGAGTTCCAGTTTCTCGTGTCGGCGACGATGCCCCGGCGCGAGCGCCAGCAGCGGCTTTACAAGGACGTGCTCGACGCGGCGGGAGACAAGCCAGTCATTTTCCGTACCGTCGACATCGGCGGTGACAAGGCGCTGCCCTATCTGCGCGACGAAGCGGAGGACGAGGAGAACCCGGCGATGGGCTGGCGCGCTCTGCGCGTAGCGCTCGAGCGCGATACCTTGATGAAAGCGCAGGCACGGGCCTTGCTCGAAGCGGCTGCAGGCAAGACGCTCAATGTCATGTTCCCGATGGTCAGCGAGCCCTGGGAATTCGACCAGGCTCAAGCAATTTTCGAAGTGCAACGCACGTGGCTGGCTGCGCGCGGCAAACGCCTGCCAAGTGCCATCCGCTATGGCGCTATGCTCGAGGTGCCCGCACTTGCCGAAGTGCTCGACATTTTGTGCCCCAAGCTCGATTTCCTGTCGATCGGCACCAACGATCTGACGCAATTCCTTTTCGCCGCCGACCGCGCTAATCCCAAACTTGCCGAACGCTACGACTGGCTCAGCCCGGCGATCCTGCGCTTCCTCGCTCGGATCGTGCGCGCGTGCTCGACGCATGCCGTTCAGGTCGGCGTTTGCGGTGAAATGGGCGGCCGCACGCTGGAGGCGATGGCATTGATCGGGCTGGGGATCGACCGCCTGTCTATCACGCCAGCCGCAATCGGGCCGGTAAAGGCAATGATCCGGTCGCTCGATGTAGCGGCCCTGCGTTTGGCTCTGCCCGCCGTGCTGGCAGCACCCCCTGCCGACATGCGCGGGCACCTCACGGGATGGGCACAAGCGGCGGGTGTCGAACTGTCCTGAGTATTGGGTAACCTTACCATGAAGCGATCCGGTTGACAGGCGGGCAATCACTTGTGACACAGCGACCCGGTCGACGTCATGGGACGCAGGCGACGGCCCGGAGTGGGACAAAACATGGTCGACGGCGTGACCGAGAGCGGGGCGGAGGCAGCAGGCCTGTTTCCAAGCAGCGTAGGCGAGCGGCTTCGGGCGGCCCGTGTCGAGGCCGGGCTTGATCTGACCGACATCGCAACGAAGACGCGGGTGCCGATGCGCCATCTCGAAGCGATCGAACGGTCAGCTTATGCCAGCCTGCCCTCCCCTACCTATGCGATTGGCTTTTCTCGACAATATGCGCGTGCTGTGGGGCTGGACGAAGTCGGCCTGGCGCGTGACTTGCGGGCCGAGCTTGGCCGCTCGCCGCTCGAAGCCAATGAAGCGATGCCTTATGAGCCGCTGGACCCCAGCCGCGTGCCTTCCCGCCTGCTGGCATGGACAGCGGCGGGCGTCGCGGCCGTTTTGTTAACCGGCTATTTCGTCTGGAAGAGCATGGCTTTAGGTGATGTACCGGCGCCGGTTGGCGAGGCAACTCAGCCGCCGGTCATTGCAACCGCGCCCGCCGTTGCTCAGCCCGCCGCACCACCTGCAGTGACCGGTCAGGTGGTGCTGACGGCGACGGCGCCGGCATGGGTGCGTGTCTATGACCGCGCCGACAAGGTGCTGTTCGAAAAGGAGATGGGGGTTGGCGAGAGCTGGCCGGTACCAGCCGGGGCCGATATGCCCATGATCAGAACGGGACGCGCGGATGTGCTGAAAGTGACGATCGACGGCAAGGAAGTCGCGCGGCTTGGTCCCGCGGAACGCACCGTGCGCGACGTGGTGCTGACGGCGGCCGCCCTAGCTGCACGACCGGCATCGGCACCCATAGCATCGCCGGCAGCCCAGACTGAGGCGCCGCCGCTCAATTCGGCAGCTGCGCCTGCCAATTGATTCAAGCGGGGAAAAGATGATCAGAGCCACCGTTATTGCTGTTGTGCTGGCCGGAGCTGCGACGCCACTGGGCGCGCAGTCGGCACCGGGCACGCTCGACCTCAGGGTCGGCAAGCTGGAAAAGGAAATGAAGGCCGTCCAGCGCACGGTTTTTCCCACGGGAACACCGGTCCAGCCGGAACTGTCGGCCGCCACCGCACCGGTCGCGTCAACCGGGACACCAGCGAGCGCACCGCTGGCCGATCTTACAACGCGCGTCGATACGCTGGAAAAGTCGCTCTCGGCGCTCACGGGAGCGGGCGAGCAGAACAGCTATCGTATCAGGCAGCTCGAAGAGGCACTTGCCAAAGTCCAGGCACGTCTTGCAACGCTCGACGGCAGCGCGGCGGAGACGTTGACTTCCGCTCCTTCGGCTGGTGGGCCGTCCAAGAGTGCGGCAATCATATCAACGCCCGCAGCTTCGACCCCGTCGTCCCGACCCGCCGCAGTCGTTGTCGCTAAGCCCGCGGCGACGCCCGTCGCCAAACCCGCAACGCCTGCCTCTCCGAAACCCGACGCCACGCGCAAGGCCGCCATTGCCGCGGTCGAAATCCCGGCCACAGGCGACGCGGTCGAGGACGATTACACCTATGGTTTCCGCCTCTACACGGCCAAACTTTACCCCGAGGCGCAAGCCAAGCTGAAGGAATTCGTTGCTAAATATCCGCCGACGAACAAGCGCTGGAGCTACGCCCAGAACTTGCTTGGGCGCGCCTATTATGACGAAGGCAAGCCGGCATTGGCGAGCGTCACTTTTTACGACAATTACCAAAAGGCGCCGCGCGGCGACCGTGCGGCCGACAGCCTGACGTGGTTGGGGCAGGCGCTCGTCAGGCTGAAGAAGCCGTCGGATGCCTGCAAGGTGTTCGATGAACTCAACGACGTCTATGGCGCCAGGCTGACTGCCGACCAGAAGGCGCGCGCCGCCAAGGGCCGTGCTGACGCCAGATGCACCTGATACGGGCCGCGCGACGCTGACGCCCGCCCAGGTCGATCGCTTTCGGGTCGACACGCTGGCGCTGACAGGCCGCGTGCCCGGCAGGATGGGGCTTGCCGTCTCTGGCGGTGGGGACAGCCTGGCGATGTTGCTGCTCGCCGACGCGGCCTTTCCGGGGCAGGTCGAGGTTGCGACTGTCGATCATCGACTCCGTCCGGCAGCAGCGGATGAAGCTGCCTTCGTGGCGGCGCTGTGCGCCGAGCGCGGGATTGCTCATGCGACCCTTGCAGTCGATGTGCCAAGGCAGGCGAATGTTTCCGATGCGGCGCGGCAGGTCCGCTATGCGGCGCTGTCCGCGTGGCGGGAAAGGCGGGGATTGGACTGGATCGCCACGGCACACCATGCCGATGACCAGCTTGAAACCTTCGTGATGCGACTCAACCGGGCGTCCGGCCTTGCCGGCCTAGCAGGCATCCGTGCGATCAATGGCCGTGTTATCCGCCCCCTGCTCGGCTTGCGCCGTGCCGAACTCGCCGAAATCTTGAACGCCGCCGGAATTAAGCCGGTGGCCGACCCGTCGAACAGCGATGACCGCTACGACCGGGCACGGGTGCGCAAGCAACTCGCCGAAAGTGACCTGCTGGATGCGTTCGCAGTGGCGCGCAGCGCAGCGCTGCTCGGCGAAGCGGAAGCGGCGCTCGACGCAGCGATTGATGTCTTGGCCGACGGCATTTCATACGGCACGGACTGGGCGGCCTTCGACCCCGCGCGCCTTGCCCCCGAGTTGCGACGCCGACTGCTCGGCCGTTGCCTCGTCCATGTCGATTCGGGTTCCGCTCCCCGCGGATCGGCGGTTGCCCGCGCCGCGGCAGCGCTCGACGAAGGGCGCAGGGTGAGTATTGGAGACGCGCTTGTGCAGGTCGCCAAAGTACCGGGCGGCGGTATCATCTGGCGCGTCGGCCGCGCTCCCGCGCGGCGCACGTAATAAAGGCGCGCGTCGTTCCATTGCCATTAACCTGTGAATGCCTATCTTGAGTCGTGAAAGGCCTACCAGATCATGAACGACGACAAGCAGCCGACCGGCAATCCCTTGATGAAAAGCTTCGCTATTTGGGCGGGCATTTTGATCGCGCTTGCCGCGTTCGCCATGGTGTTCGATGGTCGCGCGCGCACGACGGCATCGACGGGCATTGCCTATTCCACCTTCTTGCAAAAAGTCGACGAGGGAACGGTCAAGGAAGTCAAGATTTCTGGCACGGTGATTTCCGGCACGCTGGCGAACGGGGAGACGTTCAAGACCTATGCGGTCAACGATCCCACGCTCACCGATCGCCTTACCAAAGCTAATGTCGTGTTCCAGGGCCAGCCTGAGGAGGGCGCGTCGATCTGGCTCATCCTCCTGTATCAGGCACTGCCCTTCGTGTTGATGATCGGCCTGGCCGTGTTCGTAATGCGCCAGATGCAAAAGAATTCTGGCGGCGGTGCAATGGGCTTCGGCAAGAGCCGCGCCCGCATGCTTACCGCGCGTGAGGGCAAGGTGACGTTCGAGGACGTGGCCGGCATCGACGAGGCGCGCGAGGAGTTGCAGGAAATCGTCGACTTTCTGAAAGATCCCACAAAGTTTGCAAGATTGGGCGGCAAGATTCCCAAGGGCGCGCTGCTGGTCGGCTCGCCGGGCACCGGCAAAACGCTGCTCGCCCGCGCGATCGCGGGGGAAGCGGGCGTCCCGTTCTTCACCATTTCGGGCTCGGACTTCGTAGAGATGTTCGTCGGCGTCGGCGCAAGCCGTGTGCGCGACATGTTCGCCGAAGCCAAGAAGAGCGCACCGTGCATCGTCTTTATCGACGAAATCGACGCCGTCGGTCGTCATCGTGGCGCCGGTCTCGGCAATGGCAATGACGAGCGCGAACAGACGCTAAACCAGCTGCTCGTCGAGATGGACGGGTTCGAAGCGAACGAGGGCATCATTATCGTGGCGGCAACCAATCGCCCCGATGTGCTCGACCCCGCGCTGCTGCGTCCGGGCCGCTTCGACCGTCAGGTGACGGTGCCGCTGCCCGATATCGAAGGGCGTGAAAAGATTCTCGGTGTGCACGTCAAGAAGCTGCCGCTGGCACCCGATGTCGATATCCGGCGTATCGCTCGCGGCACGCCCGGGTTCTCGGGCGCCGATCTCGCCAACCTTGCCAATGAAGCTGCGCTCTTGGCAGCACGCCTCGGTAAACGACTCGTTGCCATGGCCCAGTTCGAATCGGCCAAGGACAAGGTGATGATGGGCACCGAATGGAAATCGCTCGTTATGACCGAGGACGAAAAGAAGATGACGGCCTTCCATGAAGCTGGTCATGCGCTGGTTTCATATCACGAGGCGGCGTCGGACCCGATCCACAAGGCGACGATCATTCCGCGGGGCCGTGCGCTGGGTATGGTTGTGCGGCTACCCGAGCGTGACAGCTACTCCTATCATCGCGACAAGATGTACGCGAACCTGTCGGTCTCGATGGGGGGACGCGTCGCCGAAGAACTGATCTTTGGTTATGACAAGGTCTCTTCGGGTGCTTCAGGCGACATTCAGCAGGCGACGAAGCTCGCGCGCTCAATGGTGACGCAATGGGGCATGTCCGACGCGCTCGGTCCGCTCCAGTATGAAGAGCAGCAGGGCGAGACCTTTCTGGGCTATTCGCAGACGCAGCGACATAACATCTCGAATGAGACGGCGCTGCTGATCGACAAGGAGATCAAGCGGCTGGTCGACGAGGCGAATGCACGCGCCACGCAGTTGCTCACCGAAAATATCGACCAGCTCAATGCATTGGCTAATGCGCTGCTCGAATATGAGACGCTGACTGGCGAGGAAATCGATGCGCTGCTCAAGGACGGCACGCCGCCGGATCGCACCGATCGGGATGCGTCCAAGCCCAAGCCTACAGCGGGTGGGTCGTCGGTGCCGAGTTCGAAGCGGCCCGGCGCGATCGGCGGCCCTGCAGCGGCGAGCGCTTAACGGTGCGAAACATTGTGTAGGCGGGCGCGCTGCTCGCCACACCCTTCTCCGCAAACGCGATGACGGTGGCCGGCGTCGAAACAAGCTCCAGCCTTGTTGCCGATATGGCCGCGCGCGCGCGCGCGGCATCGAAGACAATGGCAACTGCATCTAGCGCGGCGAAGGCCCGCGCGCTCATGGCGGCTGCCGCCCGCGTCCGTCAGGCGGCACCGGCGATTCTCGGCGCCAATCGCGATGACGTTGCCCAGGCGGAACAGGCCGGCATGGCACCGGCCATGCTCGACCGTCTGACCCTCGACCCCGCGCGGCTCGAAGCCATGGCGTCAGCCGTTGATGCAGTGGCCGAACTGCACGATCCCGTGGGCGTGGTGATCGACGAAAATGTTCGCCCCAACGGCCTGAGAATGACTCGACTGCGGGTACCGATCGGTGTTGTTGGCATCATTTTCGAAAGCCGTCCGAACGTCACGGCAGATGCCGCGGCGCTATGCCTGAAGTCGGGCAATGCCGTCATCCTGCGAGGCGGATCGGAAGCGATCCGCACCAACAGCGCGATTCATGCCGCGATGGTGCAGGGGATCGCCTCAGAGGGTCTGCCTGCCGACGCAGTCCAGCTTGTCTCCTCCAGCGACCGCGCGCATGTCGGTGAGATGCTTTCCGCGCATGGCCTGATCGACATTCTGATCCCGCGCGGCGGCAAGACCCTGGTCGCGCGCGTTCAGGCCGAGGCGCGCGTACCGGTGCTCGCACATCTTGAGGGCCTGAACCACACCTACATCGATGGCGCCGCTGACCCCGCCAAGGCGCGCGATATCGCGGTTAATGCCAAGATGCGCCGCACCGGCGTGTGCGGCTCGACCGAAACGCTGCTGTTCGACCGCGCCTTCGCCGAGCCCCAATCCGTTGTGCGTGCGCTCCTTGAGGCCGGGTGCGAGGTCCGTGGCACCGCCGAGATCGTGGCGCTCGATCCTCGTGTCGTGCCGGCAACCGGCGCGGACTGGGATACCGAGTATCTCGACAGCATCGTTTCGGCCGCGCTGGTCGATGGGGTCGAGGGCGCCATCGCTCATATCGCGCGCCACGGATCGAGCCATACCGACGCAATCGTTACCGAGGATGCCGCAACCGCCGAGCATTTCCTGGCTATCGTCGATAGCGCGATCGTGATGTGGAACGCCTCCACCCAGTTCGCCGATGGCGGCGAATTCGGGATGGGCGCCGAGATCGGCATTGCCACGGGCCGCCTGCATGCGCGCGGCCCTGTCGCGCTTGAGGGGCTGACGACGTACAAATGGCAGGTGCGCGGGACCGGCCAGACCCGCCCTTGAGCAAGGTTTCGGCTTGACCCCGACTGGCCTTCTTGGCGGATCCTTCAATCCAGCGCACGGCGCGCATCGTCGCCTCAGCCTGGCGGCGCTCGACCAGCTGGCCCTGGATGAGGTGTGGTGGCTCGTCTCGCCCGGCAATCCGCTCAAGCCCGCCGCGGGCATGGCGCCACTCGAGGTTAGGCTCGGGTCCGCGCGCGCTATGGCCCGTCGCGCCCGCATTCGCGCCACGGCGATCGAGGCACATCTGCACACGCGCTATACCATCGATACTGTGCGCGCGCTCGTGCGGCACTTCCCCGACCGCCAGTTCATCTGGATCATGGGAGCCGACATAATCGGTGAGTTCCACCGCTGGCGAGACTGGCGGAGGCTAGCAGCGCTGGTGCCGATTGCGATTGTGGTCCGTCCGGGTTACAGGGGAGTTGTCGGCGCGAGTCCTGCGTCGGCGTGGCTCAGGCGTTTCGTCCGGCACCTGGGCGAGCCGAATGACTGGACGAGGTGGAGACCGCCGGCGCTCGTGCTGCTGCATGTCCGTCCCGATCCGACGTCTGCCACGGCGCTCCGCCGGGCCTCGCCCGACTGGTATCGTCAATTCTCCAACCAGCCCGCCACCCGCGCTGCCTTGAAACGGCGCTTGCCATGAAGGATGTTCCTTGCCCGCGACCGCGATCCGTCCCCACGCTCCCGAAGCTATAGCGAAAATCGACACTGTCGATGCCATGCACGAGATGATCCTCGCCCAGCTCGACGCGGATCAGGCGGTCGAGATAATCTCGATCCCCCTGGCCGGCAAATCCTCGATCGCCGATCACATGATCATCGCGAGCGGCCGGTCGACGCGCCAGGTCGCCTCGATGGCCGCCAAGCTTGCCGAACGGATCAAGCTCGAGTTCGGGCGTCAGGCGCGGATCGAAGGGCTGCCGACCGCCGACTGGGTGCTGATCGACGCGGGCGACGTGATCATCCACCTGTTCCGCCCGGAAGTGCGCAGCTTCTACAATCTGGAACGCATGTGGGCATTCGGCGACGCGCCGGTCGCCCCGATGACGCATTGACGACGGGTTGAAGCTTCATATCGTCGCCCGCGGCCGGATCGGGCGTGGTCCCGAAGCGGAACTGATGGCGCGTTATGAAAAGCGCATCGTCTGGCCCTTCACCATTACCGAACTTCCCGAAACGGGCGGTCACGTCGCCGATCCGGTGGCACCTGCCAAGACCATTGCGCTTGACGAAAGCGGCGACGCGCTGACCTCGGTTGCGCTGGCCCGCCTCCTCGAAGGGTGGCGCGATGGCGGCATCCGCGAAGCGCGCTTCCTGATCGGAGCTGCTGATGGCCTGACACCGGCGGAACGCGCCAGAGCCGACAAGATCCTGAGCTTTGGCGCGGCAACCTGGCCGCACCTGATGGTGCGTGCCATGCTGGCCGAACAACTCTACCGTGCGACGACGATCATCGCCGGCCACCCGTATCACCGTGAGGGATGACATGCGTACCGATGCCAATCTGACCACTGAACGCCCGACGTTCGTCACGCATCTCGAATGTTCTGAGACCGGCGAGCCTTACGCCGCCGACAGGGTCCACGGCCTGTCGCGGGCGGGGAAGCCGCTGCTGGTCCGTTATGACCTCCCCGGGGTTGCGGGCACGCTAACAAAAGCCGCGCTCTTAGAACGTCCGCGCGACCTGTGGCGCTGGCGCGAACTCCTGCCTGTCCGCCAGACGTCCGATATCGTCTCGCTCGGCGAATGCGAAACACCTCTGGTCGATCTGCCATGTCTCGGCAAGCGGCATGGTGCGCGGGCGCCCATCGTGAAAGACGAGGGCCGCCTGCCGACGGGTTCTTTCAAGGCACGCGGCCTTGTGATGGCCGTGTCGATGGCGAAAGCGCTGGGCATCACGCGCATCGCGATGCCGACCAATGGCAATGCAGGCGCGGCAATGGCCGCCTATTGCGCCAAGGCGGGGATCGAGGCGTTCGTCTTTGCCCCCGACGACACGCCCGAGATCAATTTGCGCGAGATCGCGCTGCAGGGGGCAAAAATCTGGCGGGTCAATGGCCTGATCGGCGATTGCGGCGCCATCGTGGGCGCGGGCAAGGAAGCTATGGGCTGGTTCGACTTCTCGACGCTCAAGGAGCCCTACCGGATCGAGGGCAAGAAGACGATGGGGCTCGAACTGGTCGAACAGCTCGACTGGCAGGTGCCCGACGTCATCTTCTACCCGACTGGCGGGGGCACTGGCCTTATCGGTATGTGGAAGGCCTTCGCCGAACTCGAAGCAATCGGTCTTATCGGCCCCGAACGCCCGCGCATGGTCGCCGTGCAGGCGTCGGGTTGCGCCCCGATCGTTCGCGCATATGAAGCGGGCGTGCGCCATGCTGAAAAATGGGAAGATGCCGCGACCGTAGCGGCAGGCATCCGCGTCCCAGGTGCGATCGGCGATTTCCTGATCCTCGACGCAGTCCGCGAATCTGGCGGCTTTGCGATCGCTGTCGGCGACCCGGCCATCATTGCTGCGCGCGATCGGATTGCGCGCGAGGACGGACTGCTGCTTTGCCCCGAAGGAGCTGCAACCGCAGCGGCGTGGGAAGTGGCCGTCGACACCGGCCTGATTGAGGATAGCGACCGCTGCATGCTGTTCAATTGCGCGACGGGGCTGAAGTATCCGATGCCGGAGGCCAATGCGTCGCTCGACCGGTTTGCGGCGATCGATTGGCACGCCTTGACGCCTTAAGGCGCGCAGGCAGCGATAGCACGTCGATGACCGTCTGGAAGCGCTCTGCCGGGGCGCTTGTAAATTGCGACGAATCGAACGCTCTCGGCGTTGGAAATCCGGACCAGCAGCGATTGGTGCTGATTCAGGACCAACCTTTGTCGATGGGTGAAGCGGGGACCGTTTTTCAGATTGAATCGTCCCGTGCGGCCTGAAAGCAAGCATGCATAGATCGCTTCGGCATCTGCTCTCGTCTCGACCAAGGCCACACGCTCCGTTGCGATGGCCGCAATGCGTCGCTAGGCCTGCGTTGTGCCCTCTTCGTAATCCCCAGTCACGGCTGCCGCCAAAAGCAGCGTGAGCGCCGCGCGTCGTCTCACACCCGCTCGGCCGAACTCACGGCGTCGGCGGCCCTCAAGGTGGCGAGAATCCGCGTCAGATGGTGCAGATCGCTCACTTCGAGCGACACGCGGAAGGTATGGAAGCTCTCATCGCGGCTTTCGAGCTTCAGGTTGAGGATGTTCGCCTTGTGCGTGCCGAAGATGCCCGCCATCACGCCGAGCGCGCCAGGCTCGTTCTTCAGGACCGTGACCAGCTCGGTGACCGCGCCTTCGCTGCGGTCGCCCCAGGCGAGGTCAACCCAGTCGGCGTCGATGCCGCTTGCCAGCATCGGACAATCGATCGCGTGCACTGCAATCGGCTCGTCGGCGCGGCGCAGGCCCACGATGCGGTCGCCAGGCACCGGATGACAGCAGGACGACAGGACGAATGCCACGCCAGGTGTCAGGCCCTTGATCGAAATGGCTTCGCGCTGGGCAGGGGCGGCGGCCACATCCGCACCTGCAGAACCCGGCATCAGCGCATCCATCACTTGCGCATCGGTAACGGTGCGGCGGGCAATCGCCTCCATCAGCGCTGCTTCGTCGGGCAGCTTCAGCCGCTTGCGTGCCGCCGCCTGAGCGTCCTTGCCAAGCTGTGCCGGCAGGCGGGTGACGATCTCGTCGTAGATCTTGCGGCCGAGTGATACGCTCTCGCCGCGCTCCTTGTTGCGGACATAACGGCGGATCGCCGCGCGCGCCTTGCCGGTCACGACGAAGTTGAGCCACGCCGGCTGCGGCTCCTGCGCCTTTGATTTCAGGATCGTGACCTGGTCGCCGTTCTCGATGGGGGTGCGCAGCGGCACGACCCGTCCGTTGATCTTAGCGCCCACGGCTTCGTTGCCGAGCTTAGTATGGACGGCATAGGCAAAGTCGACCGGCGTCGCGCCCTTGGGCAGCTGGAACAGCTCCCCTTTGGGCGTAAAGGCAAAGATGCGATCCTGGTACATCGCCATGCGTGTGTGTTCGAGCAGTTCCTCGGGCGTTTCCGCATGGTCGAGGATTTCAACCAGGTCGCTGATCCAGCGCCCGGGTACATCGGGGCGCTTTTGTCCCTGTTTGTAGGTCCAGTGCGCCGCATAGCCATATTCGGCTTGGGCGTGCATTTCCGAAGAACGGATCTGGATTTCGATCCGCATTTTCTCCGAATGGATGACGGCGGTGTGCAGGCTGCGATAGCCGTTCCGCTTGGGCGTCGAGACATAGTCCTTGAACCGCCCCGGCACCATCGGCCAGCGCCGGTGGATGACGCCCAGCGCGCGATAACAGGCGTCCTCGTCGGGCACGATGGCGCGAAACGCCATGACGTCCGACAATTGCTCGAAGCTGATGTGGCGCTCGGCCATCTTCTTCCAGATCGAATAGGGATGCTTCTCGCGCCCCGACACGTCTGCGTCGACCCCGGCACGGCTGAGCAATAGTTTAAGCCCCGATCCGATGCGCGCGATCTGGTCACCACCCCCTGCATGCAATTGTTCGAGCCGTTTTGAGATCGACGAATTGGCATCGGGCTCGAGCTCGCGAAACGCCAGGCTCTGCATCTCGTTCATGAATTCGTACATGCCGATCCGCTCGGCAAGCGGCGCATAGATATCCATCGTTTCGCGGGCGATGCGCCGCCGCTTCGCCTCGTCCTTGATGAAGTGCAGCGTGCGCATGTTGTGCAACCGGTCTGCCAGCTTCACGAGCAGCACCCGGATATCGTCTGACATCGCGAGCAAAAATTTGCGCAGATTTTCGGCTGCGCGCTCGTTTTCCGACTGCGCTTCGATCTTGCTGAGCTTGGTCACCCCATCGACCATGCGGGCAATGGCCGGGCCGAACTTGCGCTCGATCTCTTCGCGCGTGGCCACCGTGTCCTCGATCGTGTCGTGGAGGATGGCCGTCACGATCGTTTCGTCGTCGAGGTGCAGGTCGGTCAGGATACCCGCGACTTCGATAGGGTGCGAGAAATAGGGATCGCCCGACGCGCGCTTCTGGCTACCGTGCGCGGCAACCGAAAACACATAGGCGCGGTTGATCAGCGCCTCGTCGGCGTCAGGGTCGTAGGATTTGACCCGTTCCACAAGTTCGTACTGACGCAACATCGCAGCGGCATGATGGGCGGTGGGTGTTGCTTAAAGCAACCCTTCATTGTGCCGTTTGTGCAACACGGCCCGTGCGTTCGAGTTTTCCCCAGCCACGCTCGGCCCACACAGCGCCGACTGCCTTCAGCACGACCCCGTCGATTTTGCCGTTATGGCGTGCGTGCAAAGCCGGGCTGCCAGGATCCCAAAGCGCGCAGAAGTCGACGGACGACGGTCTGGTTGCCCCGGATTACCGCCAGTATTGGTTTCGGCCGGGGACTGGATCAGCCGCGCGACCTAGAACCGGTAGCCAACTCCGGCGATCCCCTGATGGCGCTCGATCTTGACGGGTGTCGCAAAGCCCAGACCATAAGTGACGTAATTGCCGTAGCGATATTCGACGAGGCCCATGAACGGCCCGCCCAGCTTGATCCCGGCGCCCGCGCCGACGCGCCAGCCATCCATGGTTGCGTTCGCCGCGACCCCGCCCGCCGTCGCCGAGACCTTCGCATTGGTGTCGCCGGCCTTGACGAAGAGCGCGATGGTCTGCGAGCCATCGACCTTCAGGCGCACGCCCGCATATCACGGCAAAACTTCAGCGTGTCGCCAAGGCCGTTATCGAATTCGGCGGTCGATTGGCTCACCTGGGCTTCGACGCCGAGCAATCCATGATCGATGACGTTGAAATCATAGCCGAGCTTGAGGCCATAGGCGATACCATCGAGCTTGTCGGACACGGTGGAGGCTGACGCCATCGTGGCGTCATAGCCCGTGACGACCGCGATATGACCACCTGCGCTGGTCACCGGCTTGTCTTAGACTTCCTGTGCGGATGCGGGTGCAGAGAGAACGATAGTCAGTGCAGCCAAGACAAAGCGCAATTTCATGACAAAACCCAATTTCAACCAAGCAGATCTTGATCCGTCGGTGAGGTTCTTGGAGACGGAGCATAAAGACCCGGATAATGGCACCTTGGGTATAACCCTAGACCGGCGGCACCAGGTACAAATCCTGCGGTATATAAATACCCATGACATTAACAATGCTTGGAATCAATATGCCTATTCGAATCATCGGGTCTGACCTGACATTATCTATTGCTGTTGAGTGCCGATCGTTGCCGATGGCAAGCCCTCATTACGCCCCATTTGCGATATCCATCCCATTTAGGCGTTGTGTCCTGTCGCGGGCCAGCCAGCCCCGTGCGCGAACTGCTGACAGAAAGCTTGGTCCGACCGGCAACCTGACCCCATCGATGATTTCAAGCCGCCAGTTTCGGCCCTCTCGGCGTGCCGCAACAATTGCCCTTTCGGCGACCCAGACGCTCCGGTGGACCTGAAGACCATCGATTTGGGCCAGTTCCGCCAAGGCATCCCCGAATTGATATAGGATCAGCGGGCGACGTCGGTCGGGCAGGTACAGGCGCACATAATGGTCCTCGGCCTCGACCGCATAAAGGTCGGTCAGGCTGTTTAGCCGTGCTTTGCGTGCCAACAGCGATCCCGGCGCGAGTGAGGCCGGTGCGGCCGCCAATGGGGGCTGCTCCGAAATGCCATCACGCCCCGTCGCCCAGATGACGGCGCCGATCGTCAGCGAAATTGTCGCGGCAATGACCCAAATCGTGAAGACGGGCAGATCGACAGGGCGGCCGACCGCTGCATAAACGACCTCAACCTCCCATCCGACAGTGACATTGAGGACAAGCGCCCCGACGCCAACCATTGCCAGCTGCTGCTTGCCGGTGAAGCGTGGCAACACTTGAGTCGCCCAGAGCGACCATTTGGCCGTGTTGATGCCGATCAGCGAACTCCACAGCAAGAACCGGGTGCCGAGCGGTAATCCGAAGGAACCGAACGGACCAGCCAGGGTGGCGATGATGACGATACCCGCGATCAGCGCGATTTGCGCGCGAGCTGCCTGGCTCAGGTGGATGTCCGGGTTGGCGCTGCGCGAATCCGTCACCAAGCCGCCTTTACGATGAGGCCGTGCGACATTGACGAAATCCGTGTGGACGCGCGCGTGCCGAGCCGTTTCATCTCTGTGTCGTGCCCGGTTCTGCGAGATTGCTCATGGCCTTGCTGGATAATCCGTTCCTGATGATCCACACAATCGCAGCGACTGTCGCTCTGATTGTCGGCGGTGTCCTGTTCCTTCGATCGAAAGGTACATTTGCCCATTGGCGCTTGGGGCAAGCCTATGTGACGCTGATGCTTGTCGCCAATTTCAGTATCATGCCCGTGACGGCGCGGATCGCCCCGATTGCCGGCACCGGTTTCGGCATTTTTCACATTCTCGCGCTGGTCAGTCTCTTTTCGCTGATCGCGGGCTGCCTGGCGCTGTGGCGCTGGCACGGTCGGCGCAATCCCGAAGCGCTGCGGGCGCACCAGATCAACATGGCGTTCAGCTATCTCGGCCTGGTGATGGCCTTTGCGTCCGAATTGATCGTCAACCGCAATCTGGGCCTCAGTCCGGTGCGCACGATGGCGCAATTCTGGATCCTGCTCGGGGTGGTCAACATCGTGCTTTATGTCGCGGGATGCTGGCTCATCCTCGGCCGCCTTCAGGGCGGCAACCCGCTGCGCTTTTCAGCTCGCCGGTAAAGTAGCCGCCAGAACCCGCAGCACGTTGCCTCCCATGACCTTGGCAATATCGGGATCGCTGAATCCTGCGCCGATCAGAGCTTGGGTGATGGCGTCAAGCCGCGAAGTGTCGAACCGCGCGGCAATCGCGCCATCGTAATCGCTGCCCAAGCCGACGTGGTCGATGCCCACCAGATCGCGGACATGGGCAATGGCGCGCGCGATGCCCGCCGGTGACGTGTCGCACACCGCAGCATCCCAATAGCCGATACCTACGACCCCGCCGGTGCGCGCCACACCCCTAATCTCCTCATCGGTGAGGTTGCGGTTGACCTTGCACGTCGCCTGCACACCGCCGTGCGAAGAGACGACGGGCCGTGTCGCCATGTTCAGGACTTCGGCGACGCATTGGTGGCTGCAATGCGCAATGTCGACGACCATCCCCTTGGCTTCCATGGCGCGCACGATGCCGACGCCGAACGGGGTGAGGCCACCTTTTTTCAGGCCGTGCATCGAGCCGGCGACCTCATTGTCGAAGAAGTGGGCGAGGCCCGCCATGCGGAAGCCCGCATCGAAGAGACGGTCGAGATTGGCGCGCTTGCCCTCGATGTCCTGCAGGCCTTCGATGGAGAGCATCGCCCCTGTCACGGGCCGTCCCGCCGTGCGGTCGGCAAGCAGGCGCGCCAGATCGGCTTTCGTGCCGATCGCGCGCAGATGCCCGTCGGATCGCGCGGCATAGCGGTTAAGCTTCGTCGCATGCCACAACGAGCGTTCGACGAGCGAGTCCCAGGTCTGCATCGGTTGGCCCTGCGCAATGGCGAGCAAGGTGATGTTGTCGGTATCGGCCCCGTTGGCGTCGTAATTCTGTCCCTTGGGGGTCTTGCTGACCGATGACAGGATCTGAAGCGCGACGTTGCCGTCGGTCAGGCGTGGCAGATCGACCTGCCCGCGGTCACCGCGCGCGAGCAGGTCGCGCTTCCACATCAACGTGTCGGCATGCATGTCGGCGATTTGCAGTGTTTTGTGAAGCGCGGTGGCACGCGCCGACACTTTTGGTGGCTGCGGCCCGGTGACGCGGTTCATTGAACGTTCGACGATCGGCGGGAGGATGCCAAAGAAGACGAGGGCAGCGACGCCCGACAACGCCGCGAGCCAGCTGAACAGTTTTTTCAAGGCAATCCCTATCCCGTGTCGTCACGCTGAGCATTGTCACCTCCAGGGAATTGATCTGCAACCTCACTCGGGCAGAATGACGGTCGCTATCCACTCCCCATGGGATCTTGTATCAGGGTCCATTCCGTCGCGCCTTCTGCCTTGCGCGGGGAAAGGGGGATGCTGAAACAACTTCAGCATGACGGCAAGCGCTGGTTAGCGCCGCGCCAAGGTGACGAAGCTGTAACCGTCGTGGCCATCGCGCGCCGTTTCATCCCATTTCGCCGGATCGGGCGCCGGCATTGTGGTATCGCCCAGGGCATCCTCGTGCACTTCGGTGAGTTCCCAGCGGTCGGCCAGCGGCTCGAACAGCCCAAAAACTTCCGCCCCGCCAATCACAAACGCCTCGTCGCCCGCCATTGCCACGGCCGATGCGACATCCGGCGCGATTTCCGCCCCCTCGGCCGACCAATTGCCGCGGGTCAGCACGATATGCTGCCGTCCCGGCAGCAGGCCCGGCAGGCTCTCGAACGTCTTGCGTCCCATGATCATCGGCTTGCCCATTGTCAGCGCCTTGAAGCGCTTGAGGTCGGCGGGCAGGTGCCAGGGCAGCTTGCCGTCTCGCCCGATGACGCCATTGTCGGCGCGGGCAACGATCAAGGTCAGCATGGGAGCGCGCTCAAACCGCTACCTCGCCCTTGATGTGCGGGTGGGCCTCATACCCCTCCACCGCGAAATCCTCATATGCGTAGCTGTCAATGCTGTCAGCGCGGCGTTTGAGCACCAGCTTCGGCAGCGGATACGGCTCGCGGGTCAGTTGCAGGCGCGCCTGCTCAAGATGGTTCGAATAGAGGTGCGTATCCCCGCCGGTCCAGACGAATTCGCCGACCTCCAGCCCGCACTGGTCGGCGAGCAGATGCGTCAACAGCGCGTAGCTGGCGATGTTGAACGGCACGCCGAGGAATACGTCGGCGGACCGCTGATAGAGTTGCAGCGACAGCTTGCCGTTCGCGACATGCGTCTGGAACAGACAGTGGCACGGCGCGAGGGCCATGCGGTCGAGATCGCCCGGGTTCCAGGCGCTGACGATCTGGCGGCGGCTGGCGGGCGTGTTCCGGATCTGGTCGATCAGTAGCTTGATCTGGTCGATATGGCGCCCGTCGGCGCTTTCCCAGTCGCGCCACTGCTTGCCGTAAATGGGCCCGAGTTCGCCGTCCTCGCGCGCCCATTCGTCCCAGATGCCGACACCGCGCGCCTTCAGCCAGCTGTTGTTCGTCTCCCCGCGCAGGAACCACAGCAGCTCGATGAAGATCGAACGGACATGAAGCTTCTTTGTGGTGACGAGCGGAAAACCGGCGCTGAGGTCGAACCGCATCTGGTGGCCGAAGACGCTGAGCGTGCCGACCCCGGTGCGATCCTGCTGCGGGACGCCCGTGTCGAGGATGCGGCGGAGAAGGTCGTGATAGGCTTGCATTGTTGCAGCTATGCCGTGCCACCGGCGTGCCGCCAAGCCTTGCCGGAAAATCCATTTCGGACCTTTCGCGGACCGAATTGTGGTCGGCAGGCATCGGTTTATTGTTCAGATTTTGTACATATCGATCGTACCAGCTCCCATACCGCCCTGTGTTGAAGTCCTGCGCGTCCTGCACCGTGACACCTCGGGCGCGTTGGTCGGCGTGACCGAGCCTTCAGACGGCGAGCCAGGCAGGGTTGTGGTCCCGATCAGGCGGATCGTTGCCAACGCGCTCGCCTGCGACGCCTTGACCTTGGTGCTGTCGCACAATCACCCTGGCGGCAATCCATAACCAAGCCGTGCCGATATCGCGGCAACCAACGCGTTGATCCGGACGGCGATCCCGCTGGGCATTCGGGCGCACGATCATATCTTCACCGGCTAAGACCGCGATCTCAGCTTTCGCGCCGTCGGCCTGCTTCAATCGAGGGCAACGACCAGCAGTTTGTCGATCTTGCGCCCGTCCATGTCGACGATTTCGAAGCGATAATCGTCGAAATCGAAATGGTCGCCGACCGCCGGCAAGCGCTTGAGTTCGGCGAGCGCGAGCCCGGCGACGGTCGCATAATCGCGGTCCTCGGGCAGGCTCAGGCCGATCCGTTCGGCCAGCAGGTCCGCCGCCCACCAGCCCGAAACGAGGAGGCTGCCGTCCTCGCGCTCGAACAACGGGGGATCGTCGCCTTCGTCCTGATCCGACACGAAGTCGCCGGCAATCGATGATAGCAGGTCGGCTGGCGTCACAATCCCTTCCAGATGGCCGTATTCGTCATGGACCAGCGCCATCGGTACGTCGGCACGGCGCAGCGCCTCCAGCGTGTCCATCGCGTCAACCTGATCGGGGACAATCGGCGCCTGTCGCATCAAGGCGCGCAGGTCGATCGCGCCGCCCGCAATCAAGACGCGCACGATATCGCGCGCCTGGACGATGCCGATGACCCGATCGACTGACCCTTCGGCCACCGGCAGGCGGCTGTGCGGCAATTCCGCCAGCATCGCGCGCAGGGCGTCATGATCGGCATCGGCATCGATCCAGTCGATTTCGGTGCGCGGCGTCATCACTTCGCGCACGGGCCGGTCGGCAAGGCGGACCACGCCCGAAATGATTGCACGCTCGCTTTCCTCGATCACGCCCGACTTCGAGGCCTCGGCAACGATCAGGTGGAGTTCCTCCGCCGTGACATGGTCCTCAGATTCACGTTTGAGGCCGAGCAGCCTGAAGACGAGGCCACTGGTCGAATCGAGCAACCAGACAAGCGGTCCAGTCGCCCTCGACAACCACAGCATCGGCCGCGCCACGAAGGCCGCGATCGGCTCGGGCGCACGCAGAGCGAATTGCTTAGGCACAAGTTCGCCGACGATCAGCGACACGAACGTGGTCACCACGATGACGAGCCCGAAGCCGAGATCGCCAGCGGTCTCATGACTCACGCCCAACAGTTCGAGCCGCTCACCCGTGGGGCCACCAAGGCTCGCCCCGGAAAAGGCGCCCGCCAATATGCCGATCAGTGTGATGCCGATCTGTGCCGTCGACAGCAGCTTGCCGGGATCGGCAGACAGGTCGAGCGCGACCCGTGCGCCGCCCGCGCCTTTGCGCGCCATAGCCTCGAGCCGGGGCTTGCGCGACGAGACGATCGCGAGTTCGGACATCGCAAAAACACCGTTCAGCGCGATAAGCGCGACGATGATGGCGACATCGGTCCAGGGATAGGGCGAGAGCGCGGGCGCTGGCATGGTGTGACCTAGCAATGCCGGTTTTGCCCTGTCGGGGCAACCGCCGCTTCACCGGCGGGCGGCAAAGAAATCCTTCAGGAGCTCAGCCGCCGCAGATTCACCGACGCCGCTCAGGACGTCGGGCCGGTGGTGGCAGGTCGGGTGCGCGAAGACCCGCGCGCCGTGAGCGACACCGCCACCCTTGGGGTCGGGCGCGGCATAGACGAGACGGTCGAGACGGGTATGGGCGATGGCACCGGCGCACATGGGGCAGGGTTCCAGTGTCACCCAGAGATCGCATCCGGTCAGCCGGTCGCGGCCGAGCGCCGTGCAGGCCGCGCGAATCGCAACGATTTCGGCGTGCGCGGTCGGATCGAGATCGCGGCGCGTACGATTTACGCCTTCGCTGATGATCTTTCTGTTGTGAATGATAACGGCGCCGACAGGGACCTCGCCAGCCGCTGCCGCCTCGGCAGCAAGGGCGAGCGCACGGCGCATCGGCTCGGGAAGCGGGAAGCTCATTGGCACGGCTTAGGGGCTTGACGGTTGACGCGGCAAGCCTTTGCCGATATGCGCGCCGCCTTTCCGAGCAACACTCAGATTTCAGGATTTACGAGCGATGGCACGCGTTTGCGAACTGACCGGCAAGGGTCGCCAGGTGGGACACAATGTCAGCCACGCCAACAACAAGACAAAGCGGACTTTTCTGCCCAATCTGCAGAACGTCACGCTGCTGTCCGACACGCTGGGCGAAGGCATTAAGCTGCGCGTCTCTACGCACGGCCTCCGCACGGTCGAGCATGTCGGCGGGCTCGACAACTGGCTGGCCAAGGCGAGCGATGACCTGCTGAGCCTGAAGGTACAGCGTCTGAAGCGCAAGATCGCCAAAGCCAAGACGACGACGGCGGTCGCCGCCTAACGTAGCCGCTGCGTTCGCGTCGGCACGTCGTCGATCGCGAACTTTAACAGGTAATTCGCCTGCCAACGCATGAAATTGTCGTCGGCGATCATCCAGATGATCGGCCGGCCATTTTCAACCGTTACGTCCAGCCCTTCGAAATTGTCGTGTAGCGTTGGCGGCGCCAGTTGGGCGATAGGGGTGCCCGTAATCGGCACGTCCCGGTCGAACGCCGCAGGGTCGACCGCCACCAACATCGACGTGAACAACGTCGCCAATCCGAATCGCCGGTTGAGCACGAGGATGCGGCCATCGGGTAATTGTGCGGCGTCGGTCGGGCTAAAGCCTGCAGGCGGCGTATAGCGGCGCTCGACGACCGGCGTGCGGGGGTCGGCGGGGTCGCCGCCAAAGAGCAGCAGCGGGCGCGGCACGCCATCCGTCCGACCGCGTTCGGCAATCACCATATAGCGACCATCGGCGAGCCGCAGGACCGTTTCCGCACCGTATTTTTTCCGCCAGTCCGCCATCTGGTGCGGCCGTATAACGGCCCCTGCCCGGCGGAAGTCCGGGGTAACCTTGCACAGCCTGTTGTCAGATTCATAGCCGATCCACCAGCCGCCGGGCGCGGCGGCAAGCGATTCGCTGTCGCGCTCCCGCTTGTCGTCCTGTCGTCCGCACCCCTCTGGTAAACGATCGATCTGCGCCTCGGTGGCACGCCCAAATCGTGTCAGGCGGAACCGCAAGACGGATCCATAGTCGCCGATGACCGTGAAGCGATCGCCCTTGATCCTGAGCGCCGACCAGCCGCCGAATTGGCGCGATCGCGGCGCCTCGAGCTTCCACCCCGCCAGCAGGGTCAGTCTG
Source organism: Sphingomonas sp. (assembly GCA_049318505.1). Taxonomy (GTDB): domain Bacteria; phylum Pseudomonadota; class Alphaproteobacteria; order Sphingomonadales; family Sphingomonadaceae; genus Sphingomonas_O. The sequence continues at coordinate 26,981 of JBMOGG010000001.1, forward strand.
CCCGCGCGCGTGCGGGAGGGCTGATCCGCCTGCAGCCGCACCGGGGTGGACGTGATGGTGATCGATTCGCCGACCACGGGAACCAGCAAGCTGCTACGCGGCCCTCCCACCAGTGCCAGTAACGGCGCGAGCACGACAAGGCGGACGATCATCGAGAAGGAAGGGCGTCGCACATCGCCCCCATAGCGTGCCGCTGCATTTGCGAAACCTGAACATCACCTAACACGCATGTTCAGCATCGCGCCACGGCGACTCGGCTAAACCGATGTCACAGTCAAAGGAGACCGACGATGAAGAAGATGATCCTCACGGCAGCTCTTGCCAGCGTCGCCGCCGTCGGCTTTGCGGCAACCCCGGCCATGGCAGATGGCTATCCTGGCGGTCGCGCCGACACATACCGGCCGGGTGACTATTATCGCGGAAACATTGATGACCGCGGCTACGACAACCGCCGCTATGGCGACCGTGGCTATGATCGCAACTATCGCCCCAACTATGCGCGTAACTATCAGAACTGCCGCCGCAATTCGGGCGCAACCGGCACGATCCTCGGCGCGATCGCCGGTGGCTTGCTTGGCCGTGAGATCGGTCGCGGCGGGTATCGCAACCAGCCGAGCACGACCGGTCTGATCCTCGGCGCCGGCGCCGGCGCACTTGCTGGCCGCGCGATCGACAAGAGCGGCAATTGCGACGGTCGCCGCTAAAACGACTTACCCTCCAGTTGCTTGGGCGAGGGATGGGGCCGGAGGAGCAATTCTCCGGCCTCGAGTTTCTTGCCCTTAGCGCTCCAGATCGAACAACCCGGCCAACTGCTCGACCATCGTGCCGCCGAGCTGATCGGCGTCCATGATTGTGACGGCACGCGCATAATAGCGCGTCACGTCATGCCCGATCCCGATGGCAACCAGCTGGACGGGGGACTTGCCTTCGATCCATCCGATCACCTGGCGCAAATGTTTCTCCAGGTACGAGCCAGAGTTCACGCTCAGCGTCGAATCATCGACAGGCGCGCCATCCGAAATGACCATCAGGATCTTGCGGTCTTCGGGCCGGGCAATCAGCCGGCTATGCGCCCAGAGCAGGGCCTCGCCGTCGATGTTTTCCTTGAGCAGCCCCTCGCGCATCATCAGCCCGAGCGAGGTGCGGGCGCGCCGCCACGGGGCGTCGGCTGATTTGTAGACGATGTGCCGCAGGTCGTTGAGGCGCCCTGGCAGTTGCGGCCGCCCCGCCGCCAGCCAGCTTTCGCGTGCCTGCCCGCCCTTCCACGCCCGCGTCGTGAAGCCGAGGATCTCCGTCTTGACGCCACAGCGTTCGAGGGTGCGCGCCATGATGTCGGCGCTGATTGCGGCAATGCTAATCGGTCGGCCGCGCATCGACCCCGAATTGTCGATCAAGAGCGAGACGACCGTGTCCTTGAATTCGGTCTCGCGCTCAATCTTGTAGCTCAGCGAATGCGCTGGCGACACGACGACGCGCGCGAGCCGGGCGGCATCGAGCATGCCTTCTTCCTGGTCGAAGTCCCAGCTGCGCGACTGCTGGGCCATCAGGCGGCGCTGCAGGCGGTTGGCGAGCTTCGTGACGGCGCCCTGCAAGCTCAGCAGCTGCTGGTCGAGATAGGCGCGCAGGCGGACCAGTTCATCGGGATCGCAGAGCTCATCGGCGGCGATCACTTCGTCGAACTCGGTCGTCCACGCCTTGTAATCGAACCCCGGCGTCAGCTCGGCGGGCGGACGGTTGGGCCGGACGGGAAGCATCCCTTCCTGCTCGCCGTCGCCGCCCTCGGCCTGGTCGTCGTCGCTGAGTTCCTCGCCTTCGCTCTCTCCCTCGCCTTCGCTGTCGTCGCCTGACTGCTGCTCGCCGCGCTGGTCGACCTGACCTTCGCCGCCGTCGTCCTCGTCGGTCGCGTCATCCTCGCCGTCCGAATCGTCCTCGCCGTCGTCCTCGCTGTCATCGGGCTCGTCGTCCGCAGCGGGCTCTCCCTCGATCAGGGCGAGGTCCTCGAGCAGCTTGGTCGCCAGGGTCGCGAAGGCGCTCTGGTCGTCGAGGACAAGGCCGAGCGCATCCATGTCGGCGCCGCCGGCTTTCTCGATCCAGTCCCGGACAAGGTCGAGACCGGCTTCGGTGCCCTTGGGCGGCGATTCGCCGGTCAGGCGTTCGCGCAGCAACAGTGCCACGGCGGTCGAGAGCGGTACCTCGTCCCTGGCCTTGGCGCGCGAAATCGGGTCGGAGCGCATCCGCATGTTGAGTGCATGCCCCAGATTGTCGCGCATCCCCGCCATGCCGCGCGAGCCAAGTGCCTCGACGCGTACGGTTTCGACAGCATCGAACACCGCGCGTGCAACGACAGGCTGCGGCGCGGCACGGTTATGGGCGGCTGCGTCATGATGCCGCAGGCGCAGGGCAAATCCATCGGCAAAGCCGCGGGCTTCGGCCACTTGCGCCGCGGGCAGCGCGCGACCTGGCATCGGCACTTTCAGGTTCTTGCCCGCCTGCGTCGGCGCGTCGGCGGTATAGGCCAGCTCGACCTCGGGCTCATGCGCAATAGCGCGGGCGGCGCCGGTCAGCACAGCGCGAAAGGCTTCGAGAGGGGTCTGTTCGGTCATCCGCGCATCGCTTGATCGAGGTTTTCGGACGTTACCGGATAGCCAAGACCTTCCGGAATGCACAGGTACCGTTTGCCGTCACGCGCTTCCATCCATGGCGTGATCGTTTCGACGGGATACGCGGCGGCGTGGAAGCGCGCGGTGTCGAAACCGTCGAGCGTCGCCAGCCTTTCCAGGTTGCGTCGCGTCGGGAAGATGATCTTTACCTCCCCGGCATCGGCACGCTCGAGCACCTGCGACGCCCTCGCCCAGAACAAATGGGTGTTCTCGGTAGCGTCCACGCGCGCAACGGCATGGTCTGCCTCGACCCGGGCAAGATAGAAATGTGTGTCGAAGGTGCGGGTTTCCTTGAAATTCGGGCACCAGCGCGCGAACGGGACCAGCCCGTCGACGTCGAGCGGCAGTCCCAGCGCATCAAGGACGGTGCCAAGCGACGCCCCTTCGCCCAAAGCAGTCCTCAGCACTTCCACATTGGCGTCGATGCCGACAGCGATTCCCGTTTCCTCGATCGTCTCGCGCACCGCAGCAATCCGTGCCGCAGCATCGACCGGGTCGAGATGGGGATAGCGCGTGGCCAGCTCATGGTCGCCCGGATCTACCCGGCCGCCGGGAAAAACGACGGCGCCGCCCGCGAACACCATCGTCGTCGCCCGTTCGACGAACAGATGTTCGGGGCCGTCGGGGCTATCTCGAAACAGGACAAGCGTTGCGGCAGGGATGGGCGGCGTGGACACCTGGATCGCCTAGCGCCCCCGTTGCGTGGCGCAAGGGCGCGTGCAACGTTGGCGCCATGGGACTGGTCGAATTGCTTGGGGTGGCGTCGAGCGTCAGCCTGCTCGCTGGATGGCGAATCTATCTTTGCGTCTTCGGGGTCGGGTTGGCGATGCACTTCGGCTGGCTCGACCTGCCGGCGAACCTCCATGCCCTCGACGTCTTGGCCAGCCCCTGGGTGATCGGGGCGGCGGGGATCGGCCTGGTCGCGGAGTTCCTTGCCGACAAGATCATGTGGTTCGATACGCTGTGGGATGCCGTGCACACTGCCATCCGGCCGGTCGGCGGCGCATTACTGGCGCTAGCGATCATCGATCCGGCCGACCCGAAGTGGCAGGCCGTCGCGCTGTTGCTCGGCGGCAGCGCGGCTTTGGCGACGCATTCGGCTAAGGCGGGCACCCGCGCCGTCGTGAACGCCAGCCCCGAGCCGGTGAGCAATATCGTCGTCTCGACCGGTGAGGATGTCGCGACGACCGGCCTGCTGGCGCTCACGCTTGCCAGTCCCGTTGCAGCGATTTTCGTGGCGATTGCAGTTGCGGGCGGCTCGCTTTACGCGCTCGCCAAAGCCCGCGGACTCTTCCGCCGACTGCTGGCCTGACGGGAGCTTCGATGCGTCGCTTATTTGCGTTGTTGCTGATGCTATCCACACCTCTGGGGGCTGCCACCGAACGCACCGGCGATGTGGTTGACGGAACTCCCGTGATCGACCGGCTCGACACACGCGATCTGGCCTCGCGGCAGCTTCACCGTTTTTGGTTTCGCGTGTCCGACACCAGCATCGGGCAGGGTTGGTATGTGCCAGTGATCGTCGTGAAGGGGGGGAAGGACGGGCCGCGCCTGTTGCTGACGGCGGGCATTCACGGCGATGAGATGAACGGGATATCGGTCATCCACCGCCTTGCCGCGTCAGTCGATCCGTCGACTTTGGCGGGGACGCTTGTGATGATTCCCGGCCTCAACACGCCGGGGCTGCTGCACCACACCCGCGAATTCACGCCCGATGCCGGCACGGCCGACAATCTCAACCGGCTGATGCCCGGCAATGTCGAGTCGACGAAGATTGGCGAACGCTACGCGGGCCGCCTGTGGTCGCACTTGCTGCGCCCCAATGCCGATACCGCGATCGACCTGCATACCCAGTCGCGGGGCACGGCCTATCCGATGTATGCCTTTGCCGAGACGAAGCGCGCGCGCGACATGGCGATGCTGGTTGCGCCGGACATTTTGAAGCTCGATCCGGGCGACAAGGGCACGGTCGAGAATGAACTCAACCATGTCGGCGTGCCATCGATCACGCTCGAACTGGGGCGGCCGGAAGTTTTCGATGCAATGATGATTACACGCGCCGTCGAGGGCATCGGGCGGGTCATGGCCGACCTGAAAATGATCGCCTCGGCCCCCGCTGCGACCGTGACCCCGTTCGTTGCCAACGAGATCAAGCCGGTCCGAACCACACGCGGTGGCTATACGACGTTGGCGGTGGCGCTGGGGCAGGATGTCGAGAAGGATCAGCCCATCGCGACCGTGGCGGACCCGTTCGGCCGTGTCGTGGAGACGGTCCGCGCGCCGGTGGCAGGCAAAATCAACGTCATCGCGACCGACCCGACCCGTGAGCCAGGCGACACGGTCGCGCGGATCGTGTGGTGGTCGAAAGACCCCAAGTGCAAGGACGGGTGCTGATGGCGGTCGCCTTCCCCGAGGCGCAAGCTGCCATCGTCGCGGTCGGGCGCTGGCTTGATAGCAAGGGCTGGGCACCGGCGACGGCGGGCAATTATTCGATACGCCTCGACGACGGGTCGTTTGCGGTCACGGTGTCGGGCAAGCACAAGGGGCGGTTGACGCCTGACGATGTTATGCGCGTGGATCGCGCAGGCACTGCGCTCGACGGGAAAAAGCCCTCGGCGGAGACCGAATTGCACCTTGATCTCTATGCCCGCTTTCCCGAATGCGGCGCGGTGTTGCACAGCCATTCGCCCGAGGCCGTGGGCCTCAGCCGCGCCTTCGCCGATGCGGACAACTATACCCTTGCCGGGCATGAAATGCTGAAGGTGCTGCCGGGGATTGCGACGCATGAGACCACGGTCGCGCTGCCGATCGTCGCCAACAGCCAGAACATGGCTGATATCATCGCCGCCGTCGCGCCCGCGCTGCTGTCCCGGGCAGCGATCCCGGCCTATCTGATCCGGGGTCACGGTCTGTACGGCTGGGGCCGCGACATGACGACGGCGGAGCGCGTGATAGAGGGGATCGAGTGGATGATCGCCGCCGAGCTGGCTGAGAGGAAGTTCAGGGTATGAGCAAGCTCGACGTTCTTGCCGAAGATGGCACGAAACTGTTCGAAACTACCGAAAGCGACGAGATTGCGGTGTGGCTCGCCGAAATCAGCGTCACGTTCGAACGCTGGCCGACCCGTGACCTGCCTGCTGAAGCGGACAGCGACACGATTCTCGCCGCCTATGCGCCCGAGATCGCGCGGCTGAAGGCGAGGGGAGGATACCAGTCCATCGATGTCGTCAGTGTCTTTCCCGACCATCCCGATCGCGCGGCGATGCGCACCAAATTCCTGTCCGAACATACGCACGCCGAGGACGAGGTGCGCTTCTTCGTCCGCGGCGAGGGGCTGTTCACGCTCCACGCCGCCGACCGCGTGTGGAATGTCTTGTGCGGCGAAGGCGATCTGATGTCGGTGCCTGCGGGCATGACCCATTGGTTCGACATGGGCGCAGCCCCGAATTTCACCGCGATCCGCATGTTTGTGAACCCCGATGGCTGGGTCGCGGCCTTCACCGGGAGCGATATCGCCGAACGCTTTCCGCGCTACGAACCGGCATGATCGCGGCGGTCCTGACCGACATCGAGGGCACGACCACATCGCTGTCGTTCGTCCATGACACGCTGTTTCCCTATGCCCGGGTGCGGCTGCCCGCCTATGTCGCGGCGCATGGCGGCGATCTTGACCAGCTGCTCGCGTGGATGGACGCCGATGCCAAGGTAACCGAGCTGAAGGACATCCAGGGGCGGATATGGGCGCAGGGCTATGCGGCGGGCGAACTGACCGGCCATGTCTATCCTGACGCTGCCCAAGCGCTGCGGCGCTGGCATGCCGAGGGTCTGAAACTGGCGGTTTTCTCGAGCGGGTCGGTCGCAGCCCAAAAGCTGATCTTCGGCCATAGCGATCAGGGCGACCTGTCGCCGCTGTTCTCCGGCTGGTTCGATACGACCACGGGGCCCAAGCGCGAGGCGATATCCTACGTGCTGATCGCCGATGCGCTGGGCATTTCGCCCGCCGATATCCTGTTCCTCTCCGACATCGCCGCTGAAACCGATGCCGCGAAAGCGGCAGGGATGCGCGCCATGCTCATCGACCGCGCGCACGGTCAGGGCGACATCGCAGGCTTTGCGGACATCGCGCTTTGAAACTGAACGGCACCCATATCCGCTCGATCATGCGCACCGCGGACGGGCGCGGCGCGCGCATTCTCGACCAGCGGAAACTGCCGTGGGAGGTCGTCTGGGTTGAGCTGCGCGACGCAGCCACGGCCGCACAGGCGATCCGTGAGATGTGGACGCGGGGCGCGCCGCTGCTCGCAATGACCGGCGCCTATGGCCTTGCCATGGCACTGGCCGAGGATGCGTCGGACGCCAGTCTCGAGGCGAACCACGCGATGCTCAACGCCACCCGGCCAACGGCCGTGAACCTGTGCTGGGCGCTCGACGAAATCGCCCGCGCCGCCCGTCCTCTGCCCACCGCGCATCGCGCAGAGGCCGCGTTCGCCCGTGCCGATGCCATCGTCGAGGAAGACGTCTGCCTGTCGCGCGCCATCGGCGAGCATGGTCTGGCGCTGTTCCGCGATCTCCACGCGCAGCACCCCGACCGCCCGCTCAACATCCTGACGCACTGCAACGCGGGCTGGCTGGCAACTGCAGACTACGGCACCGCAACCGCGCCGATGTATATGGCACATGACGCAGGGCTACCGCTCCACATCTGGATCGACGAAACGCGGCCCCGCAACCAGGGCGCACTGCTGACCGCGTTCGAGCTTTCCGAGCATGGCATTCCGCACACCGTCATCGCCGACAATGTCGGCGGGCATCTGATGCAGCGGGGCCGAGTCGATGCCGTCATCGTCGGCACCGACCGCGTGACAGCTAATGGAGATGTCTGCAACAAGATCGGCACCTATCTCAAGGCGCTCGCCGCACACGATAATGGCGTGCCCTTCTATGTAGCGCTGCCCTATACGACGTTTGATGCCGACACCGCCTCGGGCGATCTGGTTCCGATCGAGGAACGGCATGGCGACGAAGTGGCGTGGGTCGAGGGCGAAGGGGGTCGCATACGGGTTACCAACTCGCCCACCGCCAATCCCGCCTTCGATGTCACGCCAGCGCGGCTGGTGACGGGCTATGTCACCGAACGCGGCGTGCTTACAAAGCTCTAGGGCCGTCGCGCCAGACGTTCGAGCGCGGCATCCAGCGTCGCGTCGGTCTTCGCATGGCAGAGGCGAACGACATTGGTGACCGGATCACTTTCGTAGAACGCCGACACCGGAATGCCCGCCACACCGATGGTATCGATGGCCCAGTTGCACCACTGCGTGTCCGACATCGCCATGCCCGACGCGGTCAGATCGATGGTCACGAACCAGGTCGCGGGGCAGGGCAGCACGGCATAGCCATGGTCCGTCAGGCCGGTGACCAGCTTGTCGCGAGACCGCTGGTTTCGTGCGCGCATCGCGTCGAAATAGGCCGGCTCCTTGCCGAGGCCATAGGCGATGCCTGCCTGGAGATTGGGCGGCGTCGTGAACGTCAGGAACTGGTGCGCCTTGGCCAGCACGTCGGCAATCGGCGGTGTGGCGCACATCCAGCCGACCTTCCAACCCGTCAGCGCGAAGATCTTGCCTGCAGAGCCGATCTTGATCGTGCGTTCGCGCATGCCCGGCTCGGTCATCAGCGGCACATGGATATTGCCGTCGAAGGTCAGATGCTCCCACACCTCGTCGCAGATCGCGATGGCGTCGTGCGAAATGCAGAAATCGCAAAGCAGGCGGCGCTCGCCGGCACTTAGCATCGCGCCTGACGGATTGAGTGGCGAATTGACGATGATTGCCCGCGTCCGTGGGCTGCCCGCCGCTTCGAGTGCGGCTGCCGTGATCGTCCAGTGCGGTGGCTCGAGCGGCACCAGCCGCGCGACCCCGCCTGCGCGCTCGACCAGCGGCCGGTAGGCGTCGTAAAGCGGCTGGAACATCACCACTTCGTCGCCCGGCGAAACGACCGCGAGGATCGCCGCCGCCAGCGCTTCGGTCGCCCCCGACGTCACAATGACTTCTTCGGGCGTCAAATCGAGGTGCTGGTGCGTGGCATAATGGGTCGCGATTGCCGCGCGCAGATCGGGGATGCCCCACATGGGCGGATACTGGTTCGACCCCGCTGTCAGTGCGTCCGCTGCCACATCGATCACGTCCTGTGGTGCGCCGTCATCAGGGAAGCCCTGCCCCAGGTTGATCGCCCCGGTTTCACGCGCCCGCGCCGACATGGTCGCAAAAATCGTTGGCTTCAGTGCAGCATAAAGCAGGTTCATGGCGTTTGGCTTGCGATGGACGCCGCTCTGGGGCAACCTTAAACTCAGCCCGGGGAATGCAAAGGGATAAAATATGACCAAAACGACCGACGATACCCCGCCTGCCGATAAAGTCGCCGATTTCAGTGAGAAGCTCGCCGACAAGCCGGTGCTGCCGAAACGGAATCGTAACGGTGCCCTTGTAACGGCGGCAGCAACCGGCATCGGTTCGGCCGCATTGCTGGCCGCCCTGCTTTATGCCAACCGCAGCCGCAAACCGAAGAAACCGGAGTCCGAATGACCCACAAGCCGATTCGCAAGGCTGTTTTTCCTGTTGGTGGCCTCGGCACGCGGTTCCTGCCGGCGACGAAGGCGATCCCCAAGGAGATGCTCCCGGTCGTCGACAAGCCGCTGATCCAGTACGCCGTCGATGAAGCGCGTGAGGCTGGCATCGAGCAGATGATTTTTGTCACGGGTCGCGGGAAAACCGCGATCGAGGATCATTTCGACATCAGCTACGAACTCGAAACGACGATGACCGAGCGCGGCAAGTCGCTCGATGCCATCGCGTCGACGCGCTTTGCTCCGGGCGAGGTCGCCTACGTCCGGCAGCAGGCGGCGATCGGCCTCGGCCATGCCGTGTGGTGCGCGCGGCATATCATCGGAGATGATCCTTTCGCCATTTTTCTACCCGATGAGCTGATGATCGACAGCCCGGGCTGCATGAAACAGATGGTCGATGCCTATCACCGCGTCGGCGGCAATATCGTCTGCGGCTATGAAGTGCCCGCCGACCAGACCGACAAATACGGTATCATCACGCCGGGCAAAGTGGACGGGCCGCTGGTCGAAGTAACGGGCCTTGTCGAAAAGCCCAAGCTTGGCACGGCGCCGTCGAACCTGATGATTCCCGGCCGCTATATCCTGCAGCCTGAAGTCATGCGCGTCCTCGAAGGCCAGGCGCGTGGAGCGGGCAACGAAATCCAGCTGACCGATGCCATGGCGAAGATGATTGGCACCCAGCCGTTCCATGCGTACACCTTCGGCGGACAACGCTTCGACTGTGGCGACAAGGCGGGATTCATTACCGCCAACATCGCGCTGGCGCTCGAGCGGGCAGATATCGGCCCGACGGTAAAGGCGTTTATCGCCGGACTTTAGCGGCGCACGTCCTTTGCCACCGCATCGAGCAGGCCGTTGACGAAACCCTTTTCGCGTTGGTCGTAGAACGCGTCTGCAACGTCGACATACTCGTTGATGACCGTCTTCACGGGCACATCGCCGCGCGCGAGCAATTCATAGGTGGCCACCCGAAGCAACGCGCGCATCGGCTTGTCGAGCCGGTCGAGGCTCCAGCCGGTCGACAGCCGGGCGCTGATGGTGGCATCGAGTTCGGTCTCGCGGGCGATGCTGCCAGTCACCAGATCGTCGAAAAACGCCACCTCGGCCTCGTTGTACTCGACGTCCTCGATCGTCGCGCCAAGACGGTGCTGGTGGAATTCGTGAATGAGCTGCGCGGTCGGCGTGGCTTCCATCGACCGCTGATAGCTGGCCTGCACGGCGGCAAGCCGTGCGGCGGAACGGGATTTCGAACGGCTCATACCAAGGTCCTGACTAAAGCCGCGCCCTGACCGATGCGGCGTGCGCGGGCAAGCCCTCGGCGTCTGCAAGCGTCGCCGCCGCCGGGCCGAGGGCGGCAATCGATGCGGACGTCGCGGCCAGGAAGCTCGTGCGCTTCATGAAATTGGTGACCGACAGCCCGCTGGCGAAGCGCGCGCGGCGGCCGGTCGGCAACACATGGTTGGGGCCTCCGAGATAGTCGCCGATCGCCTCGGGCGTGAAGCGGCCGAGGAAGACGGAGCCGGCATGGCGAACGCGCGCGAACAGCGCATCGGGGTCGGCGACTGCAAGCTCGAGGTGTTCGGGCGCCAGACGATCGATCAGCGCCGGGGCGACCGACAGGTCGCCGAGCAGGATAATGGCGGCATGGGTAACCCAGCTCGTCCGCGCCGAGGTCTCGGTCGAAAGCGTCGGGAGGAGCGTCTCGACGGCCGCCACGACGGCATCGGCGAAAGCAGCATCGTCCGTGATCAGGATCGATTGGCTGGTCGGGTCATGCTCGGCCTGGCTGAGCAGGTCGGCAGCGATCCACGACGGCTCGTTCGAAGCGTCGGCGACAACGAGGATTTCGGAAGGCCCTGCCACCATGTCGATGCCGACGCGCCCGTAAAGCTGCCGCTTAGCTTCGGCCACCCACGCATTGCCGGGGCCGACGATAACGTCGACGGGCGCAATATGATCGGTGCCATAGGCAAGTGCGCCGACCGCCTGCGCGCCGCCGATACGCCAGATCTCGTCGATACCCGCGATGTGCGCGGCCGCAAGCACCGCCTGGTTGATCGCGCCCTTGGGCGTCGGCGTGACCATCGCGAGCCGATCGACGCCGGCGACCTTGGCGGGAATGGCGTTCATCAGCACCGACGATGGATAGGCGGCGCGTCCGCCGGGCACGTAAAGCCCCGCCGCCTCGACCGCAGTCCAGCGCGCGCCCATCCGAGTACCGGTGTTGTCGGTCCAGTCGCTGTCCGTGGGGCGCTGTTTCAAATGATAGGTGCGGATGCGCGCCGCGGCGAGATCGAGCGCGGCGCGCAGGTCCGGCGCGAGAGCCGCATAGGCGGCGGCGCAATCGTCGCGCGAGATCGACCAGCCTTCGGTATCGAGATCGAAGCCGTCGAAACGCCGGGTAAGGTCGATGACGGCGGCATCGCCCACGGCGCGCACGCGCGACAATATGGCGGCAACATCGGCCGAGACATCGGCGTCGGCCTCGCGCCGCGCATCGACGAGCGCGGCGAACGCCGTTTCAAAGCCGGGGTCGGTTGCGTCGAGGATGATCATGCGACGGCCCGCCGGAACGCCTCGACCAGCGGCGTGACGTCGTCGCGGGTCTTCATCGCCGCGCGGTTGACGATGACGCGCGCGGAGACCTCGGCAATCACCTCGACTTCGACCAGGCCATTGTCCTTCAGCGTGCGGCCCGACGACACCAGGTCGACGATGCGGCTCGATAGGCCCAGCGTCGGAGCTAATTCCATCGCGCCGTTGAGCTTGACGATTTCGGCCTGTACGCCGCGCCGGGCAAAGTGCTTGCTGGTGAGGTTGGGGTATTTGGTCGCGACACGGACATGGCTCCAGCGGCGCGGATCGTCGGTTTCCGCCATGCCTGCAGGTTCCGCGACCGAGATTCGGCAGCGCCCAATGCCGAGATCGACCGGCGCATAGAGTTCAGCATAGTCGAACTCGTCGATGACGTCCGAACCAACGACGCCCAGCTGCGCCGCGCCATGCGCCACGAATGTCGCCACATCAAAGGCGCGCACGCGGATCAGGTCGATGTCGGCGCGGTTGGTCGCGAAACGCAGGCGACGGTCGTCCTCGTCGCCGAATCCTGCTTCGGGCACCAGCCCGGCGCGCGCCATCAACGGCAGCACTTCGGACAGGATGCGCCCCTTGGGCACGGCGATCGTTAACATGGGGGTGGGCACCGATAACATGACAGGCGCGCGCCTAGCCTTCGCTGTCCTCAAGGGCAATCGTCGTGCGTTGACTGAGCCTCAACGCCATCAGCATGCCCCGCACTGTGACGCGTTCGCTGTCCTCCTCGTCGTGGACCCGGAACAGGGCGCGGCGGCTTTCGACGGACGTCGCATTGTTCTACGTCAGGCGGGTGGGAGGGCAAGCGATGACGTTCGAAGAAGCGATGCAATTCCAGGCTGATTTCTGCGACGCCAATGGCGCACCGGTCACGGCACATGTGTGCCGCGCGCTGGCAGCAGGGCTTGATCGCACCACGGCAACGGGGATTCGCGTCCATGACTGGCCCGGCGACTATATCCGCGACGCGCTGCCGCTGCGCCTGGTTGCACCCTATCATGCGCTGTTTCGCAGCGGGAAGACCGCGGCGTTCGACACGGTCGATGCCATCCGCGCTGCGACGGCGGCGCACGACGATTGGATTGTCCCCTGGCTCGACGGCCCGCCGCAGACCAATGAGCCGGCGCGGTCGGCGAATTTCATGGCGGCCTTGCTCGTGCTCGCGGACCGGTTTGATCTGCCGTTCGAGCTGCTCGAAATCGGATCGAGCGCGGGGCTGAACCTGCTGATCGACCGTTATCGCTACGATCTGTGCAGGGTGACGGCGGGACCGGAAGCCTCCCCGGTCCTCATCCAGCCCGACTGGCGGGGCGGTCCGCCTCCTGTGGCCGACGTCTGCATCGACAGCGTGCGGGGCGTCGACATCGCGCCCATCGATGTCACCGATCCCGCAGCGGCAGAGCGGCTGATGGCCTATATTTGGGTGGACGCGCCGGAGCGCTCGGCGCGTTTGGCGGCGGCGATCAGTTTGATCGACGCGCAGCCGGTGAACTTGGTGCAGGGCGATGCAGCCGACTGGGTCGAGGTGCTGCTGGCCAAACCACAGGCAGCGGGCACCTGCCGCGTGCTGATGCACTCTGTCGTCTGGCCCTATCTCGATTCGAGCCGACACGACCGGATCATCGCCGCCCTCGAACGTGCCGCAGCCCGCGCCACGGCGGATACGCCAATCGCCTGGTTGCGGATGGAATGGGACAGCGAACATACGCCGCATCGCATTCGGGTGAAAACGTGGCCCGGTGGCGATGATCTGCACCTTGCCAACTCACATCCGCACGGGGCGTGGATTGAGTGGCTTGCGCGAGACGCGCCGCCGCCGCACAGGGCAGCATGAACCAAGCCCCTTTCGCCGCTAAAATCGCGACCTCCACGACCGTCCAGGGCGTCACCCTGACCGACGATTACGCATGGCTGCGCGACCCCGGCTATCCGCAGGTCGAAACGCCCGCGATCCTCGATCATCTGAAGGCCGAAAACGCGCTGTTCGAAACCGCCATGGCGCCGCACCAGCCACTGATCGATACGCTGTTTGCCGAGATGAAGGCGCGCATCAAGGAAGACGACGCCAGCATTCCGTCGAAGGATGGCGACTGGGTCTACTGGCGCGCGTTCGAAACCGGCGGCCAGTATCGCAAATGGTGGCGACGGCCGGTCGGTGGCGGCCCTGACGAACTCGTGCTCGACGAACCGGCACTGGCCGCGGGCAAGGAGTATTTCCGCCTGGGCGCGCTGACCTTCAGCGAGGACGGACGCTGGCTCGCCTATGCCATCGACGACAATGGCTCGGAACGTTTCACGGCGCGGATCCGCGACCTGAAGACGGGCGAGGAACTGACGGACGTCATCCCCGAAACCATGGGCGCGCTGGTCTGGAACGCGGACGCGACCATGCTGCTCTACGGGCAGGTCAACGACCAGTGGCGGATCGATACGATCAAGCTCCACCGCATCGGCACGCCGGTTGCGGACGATGTGACCATCTATCACGAGGCCGACATCGGCTTTCAGTGCGGCGTGGGGATGACGCACGACCGGCGGTGGATCGCGGTTGCAACGGGCGACAATACGACGTCTGAGGTTCGCCTGCTGCCTGCTACCGATCCGCTCGCCACGCCGCTGCTGGTCCGTCCGCGCAAGCCGGGCGTGGAATATGACGTCGAGACGCACGGCGACACGCTGTTCATCGTCACCAACGACATCGACACGAATTTCCGGCTGGTCACGGCGCCGATCGCGGCGCCGGGCGACTGGACCGAACGGCTGGCCCCGCGCGCCGATTTCTACCTGAACGACGTCAGCACCTTTGCCAGTTTCTTCGTCGTCGAGGGGCGCGAGAACGGCCTCGATCAGGTGGAGATCCACCAGTACAACGGGTCGGCCGTGACGCGCATTGCCTTCCCCGAGGCAAGCTATTCGGCCGGGCTCGACGAAAATCCCGAATATGACGTGGCGACCTTGCGGCTCAGCTATGAATCTATGGTCTCGCCGGCGCTGATCGAGGATTACGAGATCGCGACGGGGGCGCGGACGACGCTGAAAGTCCAGCAAATCCCCAGCGGCTACGACAAGGCGAAATACGCCACCGAACGCCTCGAGATCGCGGCACGCGACGGGACAAGAATTCCCGTGTCGATCGTCTATCCTGCCGATTTTCCGAAGGACGGCAGCCGCCCGCTCTACCTTTATGGTTATGGCGCGTACGGTATTGCCATTCCGCCGGGGTTCTCGACGGGGCGGCTCTCGCTGCTCGACCGCGGCTTTGCTTTTGCCATCGCGCACATCCGCGGCGGTGACGACCTGGGGCAGCAATGGCAGCTCGACGGCAAGCTGGAGAAACGCTGGAACGCATTCACCGACTTCGTCGACGTGGCCAGGGGGTTGTGCGACGCGGGCTTCTCGTCACCGGGCAAAATCTGCGCGGCGGGAGGGTCTGCGGGAGGCGAATTGATGGGCGTCGTCATCAATACTGACCCCGATTTGTGGGGCGCGGTCGCGGCGCATGTGCCGTTCGTCGATGTGCTCAATACCATGCTTGACGAGACGCTGCCGCTGACCCCCGGCGAATGGCCCGAATGGGGCAACCCGATCGAGGACAAGGCGGCGTTCGACCTTATCCACAGTTATTGCCCCTACCAGAATGTCGCCGCGCATGATTATCCGCCGCTGCTGGTGACGGCTGGGCTGACCGACCCGCGCGTGACCTATTGGGAACCGGCGAAATGGGTTGCCAAGCTGCGCGAGCTGAAGACTGACGCCAACCCGCTGTTGCTCAAGACCAACATGGGCGCAGGCCACGGTGGCAAGTCTGGGCGTTTCGAATCCTTACGCGAAACGGCGGAGGAATTCACCTTCTTCCTGTGGCAGATGGACCGCGGCTGATGTTCGTGCGCGCCTTCACGGCGGCGCCCGAGGACATCGACGAACTTGGCCATGTCAACAATGCGGTCTGGGTGCGCTGGATCCAGGAAATGGCGACTGCGCACTGGGCGGCGCAGGCGACGCCCGAGCATATCGACGCCTATTTCTGGGTCGTGGTGCGGCACGAGATCGACTATCGTGGCAATTTGAAGGTCGGCGAAAGCGTCGAGGCGCGGACCTGGATCGAGGAACCGCCCAAGGGGGCGAAGTTCGACCGGCATGTGGCGTTCATCAAGGACGGCAAGACGCTGGTTCAGGCCAAGACGACCTGGGCGATCATCGACAAGACGACGCAGCGCATCTTGCGCGTGCCGAAGGACGTTACGGCGCGGTTTTTGCCAGAGGCGTAAGCCGCTCGTTCGTTGCCACCAGATAGTCGACGATCTGCGGCACCGCCGCCTGGTCGATCGGTGCCTTGTAGACCTTCGCCATCTTCTCGACTTCGCCCTCCCATGCCTTGCGTGTCAGGCGCGGCTGGGTGAGAATCATCGCAGGCGAATGGCAGGCGAGACAGTTGGTCGTCACTGCCTCGACCCCTGGGCCGGCGGGCAGCGTCGTCGTGTCTTCGGGCAGGGTGACGCTGGTGTTCTGGAAGGCGAAGTCGGCCTTTGCCTGTTCGCAGGCGGCCAGCAGCAGCGGCAAGATAAAGAGCGCGCGTTTCATGCGACCCTCAAGGTGATGCGCTCGACGGGGTTCCGGGCGTAGCCGCTGGGGTTCCAGGGCTGGGTGTCAGGCTGAGATACGCCTTTGGTGTTGGTGCAACGTGCGCCAATAATCAGATCACTGTAGAACTCGCTTATCGCAGCCGACCAGCGGCGGAAGCCGTATTCCCCCTCCTCGTGATGAAGCGTCGCGGCAATAGTCCGTAAATTTTTGCTATCGCGCACGGTCAACTCGACCTTAGCGACGGCACTATCACCTCCAAAAGCTAGCCCTTCGAGCTTTGCTCCCTTTGCCGCCGACAGGGCCGTCACTGACGCCCCATCCGCATGACTCGTGACAAAACTCCGCGGCCCCATCGCCGTCACCGGCACCGTTTTGAAGTCCTTGTCGCCGGGCTTCACTGGCACGGTCGGCATCCGGTAGGCCTTGGCCATCCAGAAATTGTCGTCGTCAGCGGTCAGCACTTCGATGTCGGACAGCATCTTGACCCAATGGGTCGAGAACCAGCCCGGTACGACGAGGCGCAGCGGGAATCCATTGAGCAGCGGCAGCGCTTCGTTATTCATTGCAAAGGCGAGGATCGTGTCGTCGGCGCGTGCCTTGTCGATCGGGATCGACTTGGCATAGTGCGGCGCGCCTTCGACCAGCGGCTTGTCGAGCCCCTTGAACCGCACGAACTTCGCGTCGCCGCCGACGCCCGCCTTGTCGAGCACGTCGCGCAGGCGAACGCCGCGCCACTTGGCGTTCGACATCGCGCCGTTTGCCCATTGCGCGCCCGCGACGCGCGGCTCGAACAGCCCCCGCCCGTTGCCCGCACACTGGTTGACTGCGGCGAATTCGATGTGCTCGCCCGCCTTCAGGATTTCGCCCAGGGACAGCGATTGCGGCGCCTTCACCGCGCCGTGGATCGCAACGCGATAGCTCGCCGTGTCGATTCTGGTCGGGATATCGCTGTAATGCCAGCGCACGAAATGCCGGTCGTTGGGCGTGATCACCCCCGAATCGAACACCTCGAACGGCGTCTCAAGCAGCGGGGGCAGGATGCGCTGGACGATCATCTCGCCCTTTTGCGGGAAGCGCGGGGCGAGCGGCCGCTCGCTCGGGCCTCCCGGCAAGTGGAGATCGACCATGCCGCTGGTGGCAGCGACTGCTCCCCCCGCAATGCCCAGTCCGGCTCCGGCAATCAGCGTGCGTCGGTTTATCTGCATCGCCGTGCCTTATGCGCCGGACATGACAAGCCCGCAATCGGGGCTATATCGTAAGGCATGAAACGCCTGTTCGCCTCGATCCACGACGTCTCGCCGCGTTTCGAGCCGCAAGTCGATGCGCTTTATGACCGGCTGTCGAGGCTGCTCGGCAGCCCGCGCCTGGCAATGCTGGTCGTCCCCGATTTCGAGGATGGCGCGCCGCTGAGCGCGAACCCCGCCTATGCGGCCAAGCTGCGCGACTGGGCGGCAGCGGGAGTAGAGATGTTTCTCCACGGCTGGTGCCACCGCGACGATGCCAAGGTGCGCGGCTTCATGCAAAAGCACATGACGGCGGGCGCGGGCGAGTTTGCGCAGCTGACCCGCGACGAGGCCAACCGCCGCCTGACTAAGGGGCGTAAAGTGGTCGAGGATGCGATCGGGCAATCGGTCGCCGGCTTCATCGCGCCCGCCTGGCTCTACTCGGCGGACGCCAAGCAGGCGCTGACCGACCAGCGATTTGCGCTCGCCGAGGACCATATGCGCGTCTGGTCGCCCATCACAGGCAAGACACTGGCGACGCGGCCCGTCATTACCTGGGCAAGCCGGACGAAGGGCCGTGTCCTGAGTTCGCTTGCGGTTGCCGCCGCCGCGCGCGCTGCACCCTGGGCATTGCCGCAGGCCCGCATCGCGGTGCATCCGGGCGATACGACCGTGCCGGCATTACTCGACAGCATCGACGCCACCTATGCCACCTTCGTGCGGACGCACGTGCCGTCGCGCTACGGCGATCTGCTTGCGCCAGCCGCTTAGGGTCCTGACCTATTTGCACAGCTTCGAGCCCGGCGGGCTCGAGCGCGACGTGCTGCGCTTCAACCGGGCCTGGCGGGCCGCGGGGGTCGAGATCGAGATTGTGCTCGGTCGGGGTGAAGGCGCCCTGGCGGCGGAAGGCGAAGGGCTGCCCTATACACTGTTGCAGCAGCCGGGCGCCCGCTCGACGGCCGGCTATGAGACGCTATGGATGATCCGGCACCTGCCGGGCGAGGTGCGCCGCTGGAAACCCGACATCGTCTTCTGCGCGGGCAACAGCTACACACAGGTGGCGGTCGCGCTGAAGCTGGCGCTGGGCACCGCATGCCCGCCTATCGTCTACCGCGTCAGCAACGATCTTGCGCGTCGTGACCTGCCCGCCCCCGCGCGCTGGCTCCATCGGCAATGGCAGCGCCTGCAGGCGCCGGTCTTCGTCCGGGTCGTGGCGATGGCCGAGCCTGCCCGCGCTGAAATCATTCATGAAATGGGCATGGATCCGGCGCGTGTTGTGACGATTGACAATGCGTCAATGACCCTGGCCGAGACCGAGCGGCTTGCCGATGCCCGGGACGCGATGACCCGCACGCGCCCGGGGCGGCATTATGTCGCCGTCGGGCGCCTTGCCGCGCAAAAGAATTTTGGGCTGTTGCTCGATGCTTTCGCGCGGATTGCCACTGCGCACGACTCGCTGACCATCGTCGGCGAAGGGGCAGATCGCGCAGCGCTCGAACGCCGGGCGGCGGCGCTGGGCATCGCCGATCGGCTGACGATGCCCGGGCACATCAATCCCATCAATCCCTATCTGGCTGACGCCGACGCGCTGGTGCTGTCTTCGGACTATGAGGGGCTGGGCATCGTCGTGATTGAGGCACTGGCAGCGGGACTGCCGGTGGTCGCCACCGACTGCGGGCCGAACATGGCGATGCTCGTCGAAGGGGCCGGGCGACTGGTGCCCATCCGTGATACGGCCGCGCTTTCCGCAGCAATGATCCAGATCGTCACCGACACGCCGGACGTCGCCGCAATGCGTGCCCGTGCGCAGCATTTCACGGTCGAGGCGACGATCAAAAAGTGGCTCGACCTCTTCGACGACGTTCGATCCGTCACAGCTTAGGGAACTCGGGCGCGTCTCAACACTTTAGCTGGGGTGTCGCATCCAAATCTTCTGCCAACAGGCCGCTTCCGCGTTTTAACCTTTTTTCACAGCTTCGCGCTTGGCGGCTGCGAACGCGATGCGATGCGTCTGGTGCGCGCGTGGCGCGACGGTGGCGTCGATTCCCGGATCGCTGTCGGGCGATGCGAGGGAGATTTGGCCGACGAAGCCGAGGGGCTGCCGCTCTTTCCGATTGCCAAGCCGCGCAGCATCACGCGACATTATGGATGATCGCGCGACTGCCACGCATCATCGCGCGCTTCTCGGCGCTGCCTGCCCGCCCCTGGTCTTGCGCGTCAGCAACGATTTGCGTCGTGCCGACCTGAAGCCCTGGAAGCGGCTGGCCCATCGCGTCGGGCTGCGGGCGCAGGCGCGTGCCTATGACAAACTGATCGCCATGGCGCCGCCCGCTCAGGCGGAAATCGTCGCGGAAATGGGTGTCGAGCGGGACCGGGTAACCGTCATCAACAACGCGTCGCTGACGCGGGACTCATTCGACCGTCTTGCAAATGCGCGCGACGCAGCGAACCGTCATCATCGGGGACGCAATTTCCTGGCCGTGGGTCGGCTCGCGCCGCAGAAAAACTGCGGGCAGCTTCTCGACGCCTTCGCGTGCATCGCCAAGGCAGATGACCGGCTGACGATTGTGGGTGAGGGGCCGCTGCGCGACCGCCTGGTGCGCCAGGCGATCCGCCTGGGCGTCGGGAACAAGGTCTTCCTGCCCGGCTACCGAACCGGCATCGGGAACTGGCTTGCGCACGCCGATGCGTTCATCCTGTCGTCCGATTTCGAAGGGCTCGGCAATGTCGTGGTCGAGGCACTGGCGGCGGGCGTGCCTATCGTCGCCACCAATTGCTGCGTCAACATGGCGACGCTGGTCGAGGATGCGGGGCTCTTGGTCCCGACGCACGACTCATCCGGACTAGCGCAGGCGATGAACGCGATTGCGTACGTCCGCGTTGACATTGCCGCGATGCGCGCCCGCGCGCGGTGCTTCACCATCGAAGTCGCCGCCCCGCAATGGCACGCGCTGTTCGATGGGTTTCGCAAAGCCGACGATGCTGCTATTCGCCCGACCCAGCACACCGGGGTCGGGATCCAACTTGCAGACACCACCAACTGGCCCCGTGCCGCCTAGTGACGATGACGCAGGAGCAGATGACCCGCTGCCCCTCGCGCTGCGCAAATCGCCGTTGTGGAAATGGGCGACACCCGCCCTCTCAGTCGCGCTCCTCGCGTCGATCTTCTGGCAGTTGTTCGGCCGCAACAAGATCAGCGTGCTGGACGCCATCCCGCTCAACCCGGCGTTCTGGGCCGTGCTGGTCGCTTATTGGGCCGCGCCAATCGTCTCGGATTTCATCATCTATCGCAGGCTCTGGGCGATTCCCTACGAAGGGCTGATTGCACTGTCGCGCAAGCAGGTAGGAAACGCGCTGCTGTTCGACCTTCTCGGCGAGGCCTATTTCTACGGGTGGGCCCGTCGCAAGGTGAAGATGGCAACATCACCTTTCGGTGCCGTCAAGGATGTGACAATCCTGTCGGCGCTTGTAGGGAACGCGGTCACCCTGGTGCTGATTGCGGTTGCCTGGCCCTATATCCACAGCCTCGACATCGGGGCGACCGGGCAGGCGATTGCGGCCGCGATCGGCGTGGTCATGCTCGTGTCAGTGCTGGTCATTCTGTTCGGCAAACGGCTGTTCAGCCTGACGAAAGGACAATTGTGGTGGGTGTCACTCGTGCATTTGCTGCGCGTGATGGCCACGACCGGCCTGATCGCACTCGCCTGGAGCCTTTACGACCCCAAGATCGCTTTCGGGATCTGGGCACTCCTTGCGACGGCAAAGCTGGCGGCATCTCGATTGCCGCTGTTCGTTAATTCGGAAGTGATTTTTGCCAGCATCGTGGTCTGGTTTCTGGGCAAGGACAGCGCCATCGAACAGGTCGTCGGTGTGGTGACGATCCTGACGCTGCTGATCTATCTGGTTGCCGCAGCGATACTGGCAGTCGGTGATCTGGTAACACCCAGCCGTGCCGCGAAGGAGGAACAGCGTTGAAGAAGTTGGTATTGATGCTTGCGCTGCTCCCCATCGCTGCGCTGGCGCAGGTGCCGTCTTCGCCGTCGCTGGGCATTGCCGAAGGGCGCTGCCGCCCGGGCGAAAGCGGCCCGTCGCTGATCGTCAATCTGGTTGGATTGAAGGATCGCGCCGGCAATTTGAAGGCAGAACTCTATCCGGCGAACGACACGGATTTCCTGGCCGACGACAACATCCTGATCAACGCGGGCAAGACGTTTCGTCGCGTCGTGATAGAGGTGCCGCAGAGCGGCCCGGTGCAGTTATGCATCCGCGCGCCCGGACCCGGCGTCTATGGCTTTACGGTGCTCCACGATCGCGACCGGGATCGCAAGTTTAACCTGTCGCGCTCCACCGGCGACGGCATCGGCTTTGGCGGCAATCCGAAAAGCCAGGGGCCATTCAAGCCCAAGATCGCGATCGCCAAGGTGACGGTGGGTAACGGCCCGACGCCCGTTACCGTTGCCATGCTCTACCGGACCGGGCTGCTGTCGCTCGGTCGCCTCAAGGATAATTGAGGAAAATCCATGCGGATCGTCGACGTCGCCGCTTTTTACACGCCCTTTGGCGGCGGCGTAAAGACCTACATCGATCGCAAGATGGTGGCAGGGCCCATGGCAGGCCATGAAGTTATCTGCGTCGCGCCCGGCCCCGCAAATAAGGTAGAGGAGCGCGGACCGAATGCGCGCATCATCTATCTCAAGGACCCGGCGTTCCCGCTCGACCGGAAATACCATTATTTCCGCGACGTCGATGCCCTTTACGCGACACTGGACGCGCTGAAACCCGACATTGTCGAGGTATCCTCCCCGTGGCGGAGTGCACGGCTCGTGGGCGAATGGCCGGGATCGGCACCCCGCACGCTCATCATGCATGCCGATCCGGCCTCGGCCTATGGCTATAGATGGTTCGGTGGCATTGCCTCGCGCGAGACGATCGACCGCATGGGGGCCATTTACTGGAACCACCTGCAAGGCGTGAACGCGCTGTTCGAAGCAACGGTGACGATCGCGGGCGATCATCAGCTGAACAGTCTGCGCAATGCCGGCCTCGAGCGTCTGAGGCCTATCCCTATGGGCGTTGAGCCCGACCTTTTTTCTCCGATGCTGCGCGACGAGGCATTCCGGGCGCGGCTGCTCGAGCGCTGCGATTTGCCGCCAGAGGCGACACTGCTGCTCGGCGCTGGGCGGCATGGCCCCGAAAAGCGCTGGCCCATGGTGATCGAGGCCGTGACCGCGGCGGGCGCCAAGGCGCCGATTGGCTTTGTGCTGGCGGGCGACGGGCGCGACCGGGCGCGGGTGGCCCGCGCGGCTGCGCGCAATCCGCATATCCACCTGTTGTCGCCCGTCACCGACCGGCGTGAGTTCGCCCGGCTGATGGCAAGCTGCGACGCATTGATTCATGGCTGCGAGGCGGAAGTGTTCTGCACGGTTGGCGCGGAAGCACGGGCATCAGGCCTGCCCGTCATCATGCCCGACCTGGGCGGCGGCGCCGACCATGCCCGCCTGTCGGAAGGCTGGATCTACAAATCGGCAGATCCAGCCGTGCTCGCCGATACTGTCCTCGATTTCGTCGCGGCGCCCCGTGCGCCGGTTCGGGAGCGAGCACTGTACCACGCCCAGCATGTCCGGACGATCGACGAACACTTCACCGATCTGTTTGCTTACTACGAAACCCTTGTCGGGAAACCACGCGCGATCGCATCGTCGCCGGTCGCCGTCCGCGATGCTGCACCGGTGGTTGCGGCAATCGAAATGGGCGGGACCAAGATCAACATTGCTATTGGCGCGCATCCCGATCGCCTGCTCGCCGAGACGATCGTGCCCACGACCACGCCGGCAGAAACGCTGCGCGCGGTCGAGGTATTTCTGGATCTGTATCGCGGCAGTTTCTCCGCCATCGGCATTGCGTCGTTCGGGCCGGTCGGGCTCGATCGCGCACGCACCGACTGGGGACATATTACCGATACGACCAAGCCGGGTTGGACCGACACCAACGTCGCGCCGCGCCTTGCCAAGGCGTTCGGTGTGCCCGTCGCCTTCGATACCGACGTCAATGGCGCCGCGCTCGGCGAGTATCGGTGGGGCGCACTGCAGGGGGCACAGGTCGGGCTTTACCTGACCGTGGGTACCGGCGTTGGCGGCGGTGTTATCATCAATGGCGCGCCGCTACACGGCCTAGTCCACCCCGAAATGGGGCATATCCGGCTGACACGCCCGGCGGGCGATGGCTTTAGGGGCGTCTGCCCCTTTCATGGCGACTGCCTGGAAGGGCTGGTTGCGGGGCCCGCTGTGCTGGCCCGGGCAGGAAAGACCTTGAGCGACATGGCGTCGGACGATCCGCACCGCGTGCACGTGATCGACGATCTGGGTCAGGGGCTCGCCAGCCTGGTCATGACCTTGTCGCCCAGCCGGATCGTCATCGGCGGCGGGGTTGCAAAGTCGCCCGCCTTCCACGCCGATGCCGCCGCGCGGATGCGTCACTGGCTCGGCGACTACGTCCGCCATGCCGTAATTGAGAGCACAGGCTATATCGTCCCGCCAGCCCTGGGTGACCGGGCCGGTGTCGCGGGCGGGATCGCGCTTGCGCAGGATTGGCTGGAAAGCCAAGATTGCGCGCGGCGCTGAGCGCGAGTCGCTGCGGGGGAGAGCAAAATCATGGCCATGTTCGGCAAGACAGAGGGTGCATCGACCAGCACGCGCGGTGGTGCAGGCAGCCTGAGTTTCATTGGGCGCGAAGTGACGATCACCGGCAATATCGGCGGGTCTGGCAATCTGCATATCGACGGGACGGTGGAAGGCGACGTCGCCGCTGCCAGCTTCATCCTGGGTGCCGAAGGCCATGTGCGCGGTAACATTGTTGCCGATGCCGCGCAGATTTCGGGCACCGTTGACGGAACCGTCGCTGCCAAATCGCTGGTGATCGAGGCGACGGCGCGGATCAACGGCGACCTGAGCTACGATGCCGTCAGCGTCGCGTCCGGCGCGCAGGTGGAAGGGAGCGTAAAACGCCTGACCCGCGACGCCGAACCGGCACTGAAGCTTATTGCGTCAGAATAGCGGCCTAGCGGCGCGCGACGCACTTGCGCTTCGACCCCTCGCGGTCGATTTCACGACCGAGCAGGGCGCCGGCCGCAGCGCCGCCAAGCGTACCCAGCGTACGGTCGCCGCGCGTATCGATCGTGCGACCGAGCAGGGCGCCGCCGACGCCGCCAATGATCATGCCGGTCGTGCCGTCGGTGCGGCGGCAATAAAGCTGACCATCCTTGCCGCGCCATTCCTTGTAGACGCGTTTGGCTTCGGCCGGGGCAGGGGCGACAAAGGCTGGTGCCACGAGGGCAGTAGCGGCGAGCGCGAAAGCAAAATTACGCATGGCAAAAACGTCCTTTATGCCGGTTGGACATGTAAATGGGCGACGATGCGACAAATTGCATGAACCCCTGGCAGCCTGTGCGGTTCAGCTTTGGTTGAGACGACAAGATTTCGTCCCCGATATCCTCGTTATCCACAGCCAAATCAGAGTGTTTTGGGGCTGGAGCGACTCGGGAAAGCATGACAGATTTCTTCTCACAGCCGGAGCAAACGGCGGGGGTCAAAGCCCGTAAGAAGCACCGGATGCTTGGACCGGTAACGGTCGCGAAGCCGAGACGCAAGTCAAAAGCAACGCGTTCCCGACCGGGACCAGGGGTTGGCGAGAGGCGCAAGGCGCAGCGGAATGAAGGCGAAAGCCATCGTCACGCGACCCTTTGAAAGCCGCGACAACCGGGCGATGCCGCTGTCTAGACGGGGAAGCGAAAGCTGAGCCGAAAAGCGAAGGGATCGCAGCACGCCAGGAGCCTTTGATGGAGGCTCGGTCGTGAGAACGGGTCGGCCCTCGGGCAGACCGCAGGAACGGCAGAGCACCGGAGAAGATCCGGCGCAGTGGGGGTCGGTGGCAACACCGGCCCCCATTGACCGTTCCGGCGTCCAACGTTTCGCGTGCGCCGATTGACGCACCGCTTCATCGTCCGCAAGGGCGGACCATGCGCTTCTTCTCCGATAACGCCGCCGCTGTACATCCTTCCGTGCTCGATGCGATGGTGCGCGCCAATAATGTCGATACCGCCTATGACGGCGACGCCCTGAGCAAATCTCTCGACGGCGTGTTTTCCGACCTTTTCGAAACGCAGGTTGCCGCGATCTGGGTTGCAAGCGGCACGGCAGCGAATGCGCTGGCGCTGGCCGCTCTGTGTCCGCCTTACCGGGGCATCGTCTGTCATCGTGATTCGCACATCGAGAATGATGAGGCGGGCGCGCCTGAGTTCTACACCAACGGGGCCAAGCTGATCCTTGCCGACGGGCCCGGTGCCAAGCTGTCGCCGACAAGCATCGCCGCGCGGATCGACGAGATCGCTGTTGACGTGCACCGCGTGCAGCCCGCCGCGCTCTCGATCACCAATGCGACCGAATATGGGCGCAGCTATGCACCGGCCGAGGTTGGCGCCATCGGCGACCTCGCCAGGGCGCGCGGCTTGCGTTTCCACATGGACGGGGCGCGTTTTGCCAATGCGGTCGTCCACACCGGCGCCTCGCCCGCCGATCTGACCTGGCGCGCCGGCGTCGAGGCGCTGAGCTTCGGCTTCATCAAGAATGGAGGTCTCTCGGCGGAAGTGCTGGTCTGTTTCGACACGAGCATTGCGCAGGAAATCCGCATCCGGCGCAAACGGGCGGGGCATCTCGCGTCCAAGGGGCGGTACATGGCGGCGCAGGTGCTCGCCCTGCTTGAGGACAACCGCTGGCTCGACAATGCGCGTGCGGCAAACGCGGGTGCGGCGCATATTGCCGCGGCCGCCGGGGAACGCCTCATTTATCCGACCGAGGCGAACGAGGTCTTCGTCCGGATGACGCCCGCTGAAGCCACCCTGTTGCGCGCCCAGGGGCTCGACTTTTACGACTGGGCCAAGGGCGAAGTCCGCTTCGTCGTTTCGTGGGACCAGCCGCAGGCGGAGATCGACGCCCTTGCGGCGGCGCTCACCGATCTGTGAGCGGCCAGCCCATCCTGACGCCCAAGGTCTTGATCCCTTTCTTCGTCGCGACGATCATCTGGGGGTCGACCTGGCTTGTTATCCGCGATCAGCTGGGCCTCGTGCCGCCGACCTGGAGCGTCGCCTACCGGTTCCTCATTGGCAGCGCTGCGATGTTCGCCTGGGCGCTCATGACCCGTGCGCCGCTGAACATCGGACGTGAAGGGCAGGTCTTTGCCGCGCTGTTCGGCTTTGCCCAGTTCGTGCTCAATTTCAATTTCATCTACCGGGCAGAGGATCACATCACCTCGGGGCTGGTCGCGGTGGTCTTCGCGCTGCTGATCGTGCCGAATGCGGTGCTGGGGGCGCTTTTCCTGAAGCAACCCCTTTCGCGCCGTTTTCTGGCAGGATCGGCGGTGGCCGTCATCGGCGTCGCGCTGCTGATCGTGCAGGAGGCGCGGCGCGATGGCGCAACGGCGGCCGCAACCTGGCTGGGCGTCACGCTGACCCTGCTCGGCATGATGTCGGCCTCGGTCGCCAACATCATGCAGGGGACTGAGCGGGCACGAGTGCTGCCGATGGCGTCGGTGCTTGCCTGGGGCATGCTGTGGGGCGGACTGATGAATGTGGCGCTCGCGCTGTCGACCGTCGGCGGGCCAGTGTTCGAACCGCGTCCCATGTACTGGATTGGTGTCGTCTATCTGGGCGTTGCCGCGAGCGCGGTGGCCTTCACCTGCTATTTCGGCGTGATCCGCGCGATCGGCCCGGCGCGCGCGGCCTATTCGGGCGTACTGACGCCGATCTTGGCGATGCTGCTGTCGACGCTGTTCGAGGATTACCGCTGGACGGCGCTGGCGGTGGCTGGCGGCGTCGTCGCGATGGTCGGGTTGCTCATTGCCCTAAGCGCGAAGCGCGTCACGACCTGAACTGAGCGCGCGCAGGCCGGCGACGAAGTCGGAATAGGCGGGGGTCCAGCCAAGCACCCGCTTTGCCTTGCCATTGGCGACCCGGCGATTCTCCGCGTAAAAGGCGCGGGCCTGAGGCGACAAGCTTTCGAGCGGGACGAACGGCGGCGGTGCGATGCCGAGAAGGCGCGCCGCCGCTTCCAAAACTGCATTCTGGTCGCATGGCCGGTCATCGGACAGGTTATAGGCACCGGGCGGGGCGTCGAACGCGGCGATGACGCCCGATACGATGTCGTCGACATGCACGCGGCTGAACACCTGGCCCGGGACGTCGACACGATGCGCGGCCTCGCTTACCACCCGGTCGAGCGCCGACCGTCCCGGACCATAGATGCCGGGCAGGCGACACACATGTGCGCCCAGCGCAAGCCACGCCGCATCCTCATCGATCCGTCCGCCCCGCCGCCCGTTCAGCGGTGCGCTCTCGTCGACCCAAGCGCCAGCGGCATCGCCATAGACGCCCGTCGACGACAGATAACCGAGCCATTTGTCGTGGAGCAAAGGCCCATAGAGATCCAGCAGACCTGATCCGGGCGGAATGGTGCAGATTACATGCGTTGCCCGCGCCACGATAGCGCTGACGGCTGGATAATCGTCGAACCGTATCGGACTGCCGCCGCCCGTACCTGAGACGTCCCAGCCCAGATCGCCCAGCCGCGCCGCCAATCGCTTTCCAGTGTAGCCGAGGCCGAAGATGAACGCGCGCGCCATGGCGACCGCAGTGGCGCTATTTCGCCTTCGCCTCAACCTCTGCGAGGTGCGCCGCCTTCCAGTCCATCGCCATGCGGATACGTGTTTTGCCCGACGGGTGATCGAAGAACAGGAATTCCTCAACCGGCACGGGCTCGATCTTGCGATATTCGCTCAGCGCCAGCGCGGTCGTGGCAAAGCCGTCGGGCTCTCGCGCCGCGCTGAGACCAAAAGCGTCTGCCTCGCTTTCATTGACCCGTATCAGCGTGTTGGTGACGGGGGTCAGGAACACGCCGATAATGGCGACCACGATGAAGAAGACCGGAATGGCGGCGGGATCCGCGACGTCGCGCACGCCCCACCCGGCGCCGTAGCGCTGGATGATCGCAGGCACCGCGCGAAAAGCGATGAAGAAAACGAGCAGAAAGATCACGGTAAAGGCGACGATCGATTTCCAGACATGGCCGAGCACATAATGGCCCAGTTCATGGCCCATCACCGCAGCCGTTTCGGCCGGTGTCGTCCGGTTGAGCAGATTGTCGTTGAGCGAGATGCGGATCGTGGGGCCGAGGCCGGAGACGTTCGCCGAGATCCGTTTGGTCTGTTTCGACGCGTCGAACACATAGATATGCTCGGCGGGCACGTTGTTGGCTTTCGCCATGGCCACGATGCGGTCGCGCAAGGGCCCAGCCTTCATCTCGGTATAGGTATTGAACATCGGCGACACGAAGACCGGCACGACCATAGCGCCAAAGGCGACAAACGCGCTCATGGTCAGCGCGCCCCAAAGCCACCAGCGTTTCGGGCTCTTGCGGATGACGGCCATCACGATGGTGAACAGGATTATGCTGCCGATGACATTGATGCCCAGCCCCTTGCCCTGGTCGAGCAGCCAATCGCCGAACGACTGGTTCATTAGGTCATATTGTTTTTCCCGGAAATAGCTGGTGTAGATCGTCCAGGGCAGCACGATCAGCGAGCCGGCGACGGCATAAGGGACGCTGAACAGCGCCGGTGCCAACCAGCGCGGCGCGATCCGCTCGGCCCAGTCTCGCCAGTGACGCGCAAGGCCGAAGTGGAGCTGGACAAGCTCGCCCGCAATCGCGACGAGGGCGCCCCAGAGGATCAGCCAATAGCCGCCTTCGAAATAGGCGTCGGACTTAGCGCGCGCCGCCCCTTTCAGCGTGGCCAGATAGGCCTGGGTCGCTGCTTCCGGATCGAAAGCGGCGACGGCGGCCGCCAGCTGTACTAATGTCATGGTTGGTCCTCGTGTGTTAGTGCGATACTACACGCAGCGACTGGCGCGGCAACCAGTCTATTCACCGTCGGCGCCAAACCCTTTGTACAACCTGCCGAAGAAATCGCCCTTGTTCCAGCGCGGTCGATCGGGCGTGTCGGCCAGGTCGCGCGCAATGGCGAGATTGAGCGCGACAAACTTGCTCGCTGCGGCCCAGTTGAATGGCAGCTTCATGTCGTCCGAAGGCTGGTGGTAATGATCCTTTGTGAACGCGCCCGACGCCGTGGCACCATCGCCCCCCGGGCCGCTGACAAGGAACACCGACGGAATGCCCTGCTGTACGAAGCGGTAATGGTCTGACCGGGTAAAAATGCCCTGTTCGGGCTCGGGATCGGGGACAAGGCCGACGCCTATGGTCGCCCCGGCGCGCGCGACCGCGGGGCCGATGCTCGAACGCTCCGCCCCGAACGCGACGACATCCTTGAAGTCGTAGGTGACGATCGGCATGTCGAGGTTCACGTCAGCAACAATGTTGGCCTTGGGAACCGTCGGGTTGTTCGCGAAATAATCTGCACCGACCAGCCCCTTTTCCTCGGCCGTCACCGCAAGGAAGAGGATCGAGCGCTTGGGCCTGACGCCCGAATGCTTGAAACCGTGCGCGACTTCGATCATCGAGGCGATGCCCATCGCATTGTCCATCGCGCCGTTGCAGATCGTGTCGCCCTTGACCTCGGGACAGATGCCGACATGGTCGAGGTGCGCCGACAGCACGACGATCTGGTCCTTGAGCGCGGGGTCCGACCCTTCGAGAAGCCCGGCGACATTGCTGCTGGCGACCGCCTTGATCTCGGTCTTTAGAAATACGCGGGCCGAAAGCGGCAGCGCCATGCGCTTGGGATTGGCGGACTTGCTCTCGGCAGCGGCGAAGACCGCTTCGGCGCCACCTGGCGTCCCTGCAAACAGCTTGGCGGCACCGGTAAGACTGAGTGTCGCGAGATTCGTCGCACTCCCCCCGGGGAAGCTGGGCGCCCCGCTCGCATCTGCCCAGGTCGCGCCCAGATAGCGCCAGTTGCGGGCGCTGCGGGCGAAGGGCGAGACCTTCTCGCGCGTCGGCGTGTAAACGGTGATCATGCCCACGGCGCCATGCTCGGCCGCGGTGTGCCGCTTGCTGATGCCATTGCCGTAATGCGCGCGTTCCTCCGTTGGCAGCGTCGCGGGCGCGCCCGCCAGCACGACGACGATCTTTCCCTTGACGTCCAGCCCGGCATAGTCGTCGCGCTTGAAGCTTGGCGCGACCACACCAAAGCCGACGAAAACCAGCGGCGCGTCCTTGGTTATCTCCGCGGCTGCCGGATTACCGCTCGGCAGGTAATCGACGCCGAATTCGAGCTTGGATGCCGCCTTGCCCTTGATCAGTTCGACGCTTCCCTTGTCCGCTACTCGGAAGGTGACGAGCGGCACCGGCTGGATAAAGCTGTCGTTGCCTCCGGCCGGCTTCAGCCCCAGCGCATCGAACCGCGAGGCGACATAGCGGGCGGCAATGTCATATTCGGGCGAACCGGCCTCGCGCCCCTTCATTTCGTCACTGGCGAGGAAGCCGACGTGCGCCCGCATTTCGCCAGGCTCTGGCTGCCAGCTCTGGGCCGCAAGCGGCGCAGCAAGCGCGATCAACGAAGCGGCCGTGACAAAGCGCAACATTCGAACTCTCCTGTGAAATTGCACGACTGGCTATCGATTGGGGCGTTTGCGCGCAATCCTGCTCGCAACACTGTGTGAGAGTGCTAAAGTGTCAAGATGCTCGATGTCCAAACTGCCGCGCCTGTCGCCACCGACACACCCCCTATCGTTCGCCGCGAAGATTATCGCGCGCCTTACTGGCTGGTCCCTGATATCTCGCTCGATTTCGATCTGTCGCCGTCGAAAACGCGTATTGCTGCGACGCTTTCGGTGGTGCGCAATGGCGACCACGACCACCCGCTCGTACTCGATGGCGGCGGCCTTACGCCACTGTCGGTCAAGGTTAATGGGCAGGCGGTCAACGACTGGAGGCTCGCGGGCGACACGCTCGTCATCCCGCTGGCTGGTGCCACCGCAATGATCGAAACCGAAGTCGAGATCGCGCCCGAACGGAATACGCAGCTGATGGGGCTTTATGACTCGGGCGGGTTGCTGTGCACGCAGTGCGAAGCAGAAGGGTTTCGGCGGATCACTTTCTTTCCTGACCGGCCCGATGTGCTCAGCCGCTATGTCGTGCGCATGGTCGCAGACAAGGCGGCCTATCCGGTCCTGCTGTCGAATGGCGATCATGTTGGCGCGGGCGACGCGGCCGGCGGCCGGCACTGGGCCGAATGGCGCGATCCGCATCCCAAGCCCTGCTATCTTTTCGCGCTGGTGGCCGGCGACCTGAGCGTGAACGCCGACAGTTTCACGACAATGGGCGGGCGCAAGGTCGCACTCGGCATCTGGGTGCGCGCCGCCGATGTGGCCAAGACCACGCATGCCATGGCTGCCCTGAAGGCGTCGATGGCCTGGGACGAGGCGGTCTATGGCCGCGAATATGATCTCGACGTGTTCAACATCGTTGCGGTCGACGACTTCAACTTCGGCGCAATGGAGAACAAGGGGCTAAACATCTTCAACAGCCGCTACATCCTTGCCGATCCCGACACCGCGACCGACCTCGACTATGATGGGGTGGCCGGCGTCGTGGCGCACGAATATTTCCACAATTGGTCGGGCAACCGCGTGACGTGCCGCGACTGGTTCCAGCTCTCCTTGAAAGAGGGCTTCACCGTCTTTCGCGACCAGTCGTTTTCGGCGGACCAGGGATCGGCGGCGGTCAAGCGGATCGAGGATGTGCGCGGGTTGCGGGCGAGCCAGTTCCCCGAGGATGCCGGGCCGCTCTCGCACCCGATCCGCCCTGAATCCTACATGGAAATCGGCAATTTCTACACGGCGACCGTCTATTCGAAGGGCGCCGAGGTCATCCGAATGATGCATACCATGCTGGGGCCCGAGCGCTTCCGGGCAGGGACCGACCTGTATTTCGAGCGGCACGACGGCCATGCCGCCACCTGCGAGGATTTTGTGCGCGCCGTGGAAGACGGCAGCGGGGTCGACCTCACCGCCTTTCGCCGGTGGTACGAGCAGGCCGGCACGCCGAAGCTGGAGGCATCGGTCCGGATGGACGGCGACACGGCAGTGCTGTCGCTGGAGCAAACTGTGCCGCCGACGCCCGGCCAGCGGCTGAAGGCTGCTATGCCGCTCCCGATAAGGCTGGCCCTGTTCGACCGGGCCACGGGCGATCACCGCGGTGAAATCCTGCACGTGCTGGAGGTAGCAAACGCGGAACTCCGCTTTGAAGGCTGGGCGACGCGCCCGGTGCTGTCGATCAATCGTGGTTTCTCCGCGCCGATCATCGTCGAGACCGACCGCACGCAAGACGATCTCGCTTTCCTGTCGGCGCACGATGATGATCCCTTTGCGCGCTACGAAGCGATGCAACAGCTGATGCTCGACACGCTGGTTGCGGAAGTTTCGGGCAATCCGCTCGATCCGCGCGCGGTGATCGATGCTGTCGGCGCGACACTCGATGATCCCGATCTCGACCCCGCGTTCATCGGCGAGGCCGTTTTGTTGCCGACCGAGGCCTTTATCGGCGATCAGTTGCTCGTCGTCGATCCCGAAGCCATTTCCGCCGCACGCGAGAAATTGCGGGTTGCGATTGGCAAGGCGCATCTGCCGCGTTGGCGGGCACTTTACCAAGCTAATGGCGGGCGCGCGTTCGACTATTCGCCCCAGGGCAAGGGCGCGCGGCGGATCCGCAACGTGGCGCTTGGCTCGATCGCGGCGGCCGACCCGGCGGAAGGGGCCAAGCTCGCCTTCGCGCAATTCGGCGCGGCCGATAACATGACCGACCGGATGGCCGCGATGATGACGCTGGCGAACGGCGACACCGCAGAGCGGGTGGCAGCGCTCGACATTTTCTACAACCGCTATCGCGGCAATGCGCTCGTCATCGACAAATGGTTTTCGACGCAGGCCTTGTCGACAAGGCCCGATACGCTGAACGCGGTCGAGGAACTGCTGCGCCATCCCGACTTTGCCTATACCAACCCCAACCGCTTCCGGGCGCTTGTCGGCGCGTTCACGGTCAACCAGCGCGCGTTTCACGAGGGAAAGGGGCGCGGCTACGCATTCCTCGCCGACCAGATCCTCGCGCTCGATCCGGTCAATCCGCAGACGGCGGCCAAGATGGTGCCGCCGCTAGGCCGCTGGCGGCGGTTCGACGACGGCCGCGCCAGCTTGATGCGGGCTGCGCTCGAGCGCATCGTTGCCCAGCCGGGCGTGTCGAAGGACGTGTACGAACAGGCGTCGAAGTCCCTCGTCTAGGGCCGTTACTTCACCCAGTCCGCGACCTGTGCCGCCAGATCGTTGGCCGCGCGGTTGAGCGCCGTTCCCGCTTGCGGCGCATCGATGGCGGCCAGAGGTGCCTTTGCCTCGAACCGGCGGGTCTCCACGCGGCTCGCGTCGCGCGACAGCTGCGCGTCGAAGGTGATCACCGCCTGCATCGCGCCAGGATCGATGCCGAAACGCTGCAACTGCCCTGACAACCGCATCGCCGGGTTCGTGCCGAACTGGCGCGGGTCGAGCACGACCTTTGTCGTGCGTGCGGTGACCGTTTCGGACAGCACGCGCTGGAGGGCCCGGACCGGCGGCTCGTTCCACGCGCCAGCTGCGACATAGGAGATGGCGGTCCCATCATAGACCGGGATGCGCACCGTCGAGACAGCTGCATTGGCTGTCGGGGTCAGGATAAGCACCGTGTTATCGGCGGCGGCCTGTCGTACCGTCCCGACCGGCACGGATGCGGATGCCGTCAGCATCATCAGCATCTTCGGCGCCTTGGCACCGAAGCTGAGGCAGCCCCCCAGCCCAAGTAAAAGGAGCGCGGCGCATGTTGCTCGACGGATCATTTGCGGTCCCCCTTGGGCTTATAGTCGGGCAGGCGCGGGCTGCCAATAATGCTGCCGGCGCCGCCCTGATCGATCTTGCCGGCAACGGCGGTCAGGCTCTCGGCCATGACGCGCAGGTCGCGCACAAGCTGGCCGACTTCGGGCAGGGTCTGTTTCGAAAAGGCCTGCACACCCGGCTGCGCGTCCTTGAGCGTTGCGTCGAGCGTGTTCATGCTGCGGTTCGCCGACGCGATCGCGCTGCGCATGTCGGTGATCAGCGGCCCGGCCTGGCCATCGACGGTCTGCGCCAGATTGCCGATCTTTTCGGCAGCGATCCCCGCCTGTTTCAGCGTCACCCGCGTCTCGGCAATCGTTGCGGCAATCTCAGGCCCGCGATCGGCAAGGCTACCTGACAGGCGGTCGACGTTTGCCAGGATGCCCGACAGCGATTTCTGGTTCTTGTCGTTGAGCAACTCAGTCAGTCGCTCGGTCAAGGTCGAGATGCGCTCCAGCAACTGTGGCGCCGAATTCAGGAGTGCGCCCAGCCCGCCGCGCTTCGTCGGGATGACGGGAACCCCAGCGGGCCCCGGATCAGTGATGGGGGGCGCGCCCTTGATTGCCCCGTCGAGCACGACCGTCGAAGGGCCGGTGAAGCTGCCCAGGATCGTCGCCGTTGTCCCTTGCAGGATGGGCGTGTCGTTCTTCAACTCCACGCGGACGCGTTTGAATTCGGGATTCTCCTTCCACAGCTCGATGGTAGTGATCTGTCCCGACGGGACGCCCGAAAAGGTCACCGTCGATCCCTTGGCCAGCCCCTCGACCGACTGCTTGAAGAAGATGTCATAGGTCTTGGTGTGGCTGCCTGCCACGCTGGAAAGCCATACCAGGAACAGCGCAATTGCGGTGAGCATCCCGAGGACGACGCTGCCCACAAGCACCTGGTTCGATCGCGTTTCCATCAGGCGGCACTTTCTGTTTGCGGGGCCATGGGCTGTGGGGACGGCGCGTTGGCACCGGTCACGGACGTGTCTTCGTGCCGTTTGATGGCTGCCGTCGCTGAGCGCCCGCGCGGGCCGTTGAAATATTCCTGGATCCAGGGATGGTCGAGGGCGAGCAGCTCGGGAATGGTGCCCACGGCAATCACTTTCTTGTCGGCCAGTACCGCCACCCGATCGCAAATCGCATAGAGCGTGTCGAGGTCATGGGTGATCAGGAACACGGTCAGGCCCATCGTCTGCTGCAAGTCGTGCGTCAGCTGGTCGAATGCGGCCGCGCCGATCGGGTCGAGCCCTGCCGTCGGTTCGTCGAGGAACAGCAGTTCGGGATCGAGAGCGAGCGCACGGGCGAGGCCGGCCCGCTTGCGCATACCGCCCGACAGTTCCGACGGATATTTGGGCCCTGCATCGGCGGGCAGGCCTGCGAGGTCGACTTTGTAGCGGGCAATCTCGTCGAGCAAGGCCTTCGACAGCCTGGGATAGAATTCGCGCAAGGGAAACTCGACATTCTCGGCGACCGTCAGCGTGGAAAAGAGCGCCCCGCCCTGGAACAACACGCCCCAGCGACGGCGGATGTCGTCATTGTCCTCGTTGTCCTGGCGCATATCCTCGCCGAACACGCTGATCTCACCGGCCTCGGGCATTTGGAGCCCGATGATCGATCGCATCAGCACCGACTTGCCAGTGCCCGATCCGCCGACGACGCCCATGATTTCGCCGCGGCGCACGTCGAGATCGAGCCCATCGTGGACAACCGCATCGCCGAAACGGTTCGTCAGGCCACGGACGCAGACGACGATTTCGCTGTCGGGGCCCGGACTGATTCCTTCGGTCATTTCCAGCCGATCCCGGTGAAGAACACCGCGAACACGGCGTCGAGCACGATTACGAGGAAAATGGCCTGAACAACCGAGGCCGTGGTGCGCAGCCCGACCTGTTCGGCGTCCCCTTCGACCTGCAACCCCTGGAAACAGCCCGACAGTGCGATGATCAGCCCGAACACGGGGGCCTTGATCAGGCCGATATAGACATCGGTCGCGGGAACGACTTCGCGGATGCGCTGGATATAGGTGACCGGCTGGATGCCGAGCGTGGTCCAGCAGAACAGGCCGCCGCCGATGATCGCGACGATCGACGCGTAAAAGCCGAGCAGCGGCATCATCAGCACGCCGGCGAAGATGCGTGGCAGGACCAATGCCTCGTTCGGCGATATGCCGATGGTGCGCATCGCGTCGATTTCCTCGGTCAGCTTCATCGTGCCGAGTTCGGCGGCAAAGGCAGAGCCCGAACGACCGGCCACCATGATCGCCGTCATCAGGACGCCCAGCTCGCGAAAGGTAATCCGGCCGACCAGATTGATCGTGTAGCTTTCGAACCCGAATTGCTGGAGCTGGACGGCGCCCTGCTGCGCAATGACGAGCCCGATGAGGAAGCTCATCAGCCCGATAATGGGGAAGGCCTTGACGCCGACGACCTCGAAACGCTCAACGACCGCATCGAGGCGGAACCGCGAGGGGTGGCGAACGACATTGGCAAAGGCGATGCAGATCGCCCCGAAAAAGCCGACCAGGCCGACGAGCGTTCGCCCGGCGATTTGCGTCGCTTCGCCGATTTCGCCGAGCACGCGCACGATGGGAAAGACATGGTCGGGCCGCACCTTCATCGGAACGTCGCTGCGCGACACTTGCGCGATCAGCTGCGCCGTTTCGCGCGTCATGCCGGTGATCGGGGCATCGGCATCGCGGGAAAGACGGTGAATCACCCAGGCACCGATCGTGTCCATCTGCTCTACCGCAGAAACATCGATCGTGTCGGCCGACGGTTTGTCGCGCTCCAGCCGGGTGGGAAGGTCACCAAGCTGCGAAAGGACAAGCGCACCGGTGAAAACCAGCGCCCGCGTACCATCGCGGTCGATTTCGGTAAAATCGGCCCCAGTCATCAACGCCTGTGATGCGGCATTAAAGGTGGCGCGGCAAGACGTTGAAGCGATAGGGCCGCACGATGAGTCGCGACCAAGCCCGCCCCCTGATCCGTCTGGCGATCTACGACATGGACAAGACGGTCACGCGCTATCCGACCTATACCCCGTTCCTCATCCATGCCGCGCGAACGCGCGAGCCTTGGCGTTTGTTGCTGCTTCCTTTCGTGTTCGTCACGCTTTTGCTCTACGGTGCGCGTTTGATCGACCGGGGACAGCTGAAGGAGATGAACCACCGCCTTCTGGTAGGGCGGACGCTGTCGCCGGGCGAAGCGTCGAAACTGGCCGAAAGCTTCGCCGCCAAAACACTTGCCACCAACATCCTGCCGCAGGCGCAGGCGCGGGTACTGGCGGAAAAAGCCGAAGGCTACCGCATGGTGCTCGCGACGGCCTCGTACGACTTTTATGTCCGCGAGATTGCGCGGGCGCTCAGCTTCGATGACGTGATCGGCACGAAGACGCGCTTCAGCCCGGCGGGCGACCTGCTGGCGCGGATCGACGCGCAGAATTGCTATGGGACAGCAAAGCTCGAGATGGTCCAGGCGTGGATGACGCGAGAACAACTGGCGCGTGAAGACTGTCACATCCGCTTTTACAGCGATCACGTGTCGGATGCCCCTTGCCTGAACTGGGCCGACGAAGCCTTTGCGACCAACGCGCATGCCCCGCTGGCCGCGCTCGCGGCGCAGCGGGGGTGGACAGTGCTCGACTGGCGCTAGCACGGCCTCAATTCTTAGCGATGTTGCGCAGTTTCGTCACCCCCGCAAAGGCGGAGCCCCACTCCCCCTGTCGATATCGCGGGATCGGTTCCCGCTTTCGCGGAAATGACGAGGGGAAGGGCCCGGTTCCGGTTCGGCCGGTCAGATCGCACGCAGAGCCTGGCGCATATCGGCGATCAGGTCTTCGGCATTCTCGACACCCACCGAAATCCGCACCAGATTGTCGCTGATGCCCAGCGCATCCTTGCGTTCCTGCGGCACGGACAGATGCGTCATCGCCGCAGGGCAACTGGCCAAAGTCTCGGTGCCGCCAAGGCTGACCGCAAGCTTGGCGATCTTCAGCGCGTCGAGGAAGGCGAAGGATTCGCGCTCGCCGCCCTTGAGATAAAGCGAGAACGTCGATCCCGCCCCCGTGCAGTGTCGTGCGTAAATGTCCGCCTGCCGTGACCCGGGTTCGAGGAAGCCGAGATACCCCACGGTCTCGACCTGCGGCTGTCCGCGCAGGAATTCGCAGACCTTCGCCGCATTCTCGCCCGCGCGGCTCATGCGCAATTCGAGCGTCTCGAGGCTGCGCAACAGCATCCACGCCGAATGCGGATCGGTGATCGTCCCGATGGTGTTGCGCATCATGCGCACGGTGTTCACCAGCACCTTGCTGCCGACAGCGCCGCCCGCGACCAGATCGCTATGGCCACCGGCATATTTGGTGAGCGAATAGATCACCAGGTCCGCGCCCTGCCGCAACGGCTTTGCCCAGAGCGGACCAAGGAAGGTATTGTCGATCACGATCGGCGGCTGGTCGGCACCGGCGAATGCGGCGTCTCGCGATCCCTTCACCGCCTCGACATCGACGAGCGCGTTAGTCGGGTTGGCCGGACTCTCGAGATAGACGAGCGCGACATTGCCGAGCGCCTTTGCCTGCGTCATCACAGCGTCGATCTCGTCGCGGGCCGCGCCCGCCGGAAAATCGAGCCAGTGGACGCCTAACCGGCCAAGAATGCGCCCGATCAGCGTTTCGGTCGCGGCATAGAGCGGGGCCGAATGGACGATGACATCGCCCGGCTTGACCAACGCCAGCATGACGGTCGCGATCGCCGACATGCCCGACGAGAAAACGAGCGCATCCTCCGCGTCCTCCCAGATGCTCAGCCGGTCCTCGAGGATTTCCTGATTGGGGCCGTTGAAACGCGAATAGACCAGGCCTTCGGCTCCGCCTGGCCGCTTGCCGGTGACGCCTTCGAAAAAGCGTTTTCCTGCTGCGGCATTTTCGAACACGAAAGTCGAGGTGAGGAAGATCGGCGGCTTGAGCGAACCCTCGGACAATGCCGGGTCGAAACCATGCCCCATCATCAAGGTTTCAGGGGCAAGGCGACGGTTGTCGATTGTCAGGATATCGGCTTTCGGGCGGCGGCGCTGCGGCGTGCCGGTCAGTTGGGCTTCGTCTTCCAAGCTCTGTCTCCATGCCGCGCGCCCCGAGCCCGGTAAGGACTCTATCCGAGCGCAATCAGCGATATCTGCCGACCATAGTCCGGTTCACCGGCTAGCGTCGCCCGCCGAAAACTGTAGAAGCGGTCGGCTAGTTCCATTGTGTTGAGCGCAAGGACTTCGACCTGGCCGACCCCGAAGCCCGTCAACCGGTGCGCGACATAGCCGGGCAGGTCGAATTGGGCATGGCCGGGCCGGCCGGTCACGAAGAGCCGCTCGTTGTCGGGGCCGGCAGCGACGAAGCGCGCGCGAAACCCGTCGTCGACCTCATAGCTCGCCTGTCCTATGCATGGTCCCACGACCGCAATGATCCGCTCGCGGCGGGCGCCAAGCCCTTCCATCGCGGCGACAGTCGCATCGGTGACGCCTGCAATCGCGCCCTTCCATCCGGCATGGGCGGCGCCGATCACGCCAGCCTCGGTGTCGGCAAACAGAACCGGGGCGCAGTCGGCAGTCAGGATGCCGAGGGCAAGGCCTGGCCGGTCGGTGACCAGCGCGTCGGCCTTGGGACGCGCCTCATCGGGCCAGGCCGCGGTTGCAACGACGACCGCCGGCGAATGGACCTGGAACACGGTGACAAGCTGCGCGCCCGGCGCCACCGCGGCCAGTGCGCGTCGCCGATTTTCGGCGACGGCGGCTGGATCGTCGCCGCTGCCCAGCCCCACGTTTAACCCTGCGACAAGGCCAGTCGAGACACCGCCGCGCCTTCCAAGGAAACCATGGCGTATGCCGTCGAGCAAGGGCGATATGACGACCTCTGCGCTCATGCAAATCCTGCCGGCTCGGGCCATCTGCTGCCGGTCAGCGCCATGGCGCGGAACAATGTCCCCATGGCGTGTTCTCCCGTCAGCCGCGCATGCGCTGCGCCGATTTCGTCGGCGCGCTCGGGGGTGTTTCGGGCCAGCGCTGCCGCCCGCGTCGCAAGGCCAAGCTGTCCCAGAAAGTCCCGCTGAGCTAACGGTCCATGGACTGTGGCCCCGGCGACGCTTGCTGCCGCGCCCAGCACCGCAAAATCGACATGCGCGCTCAGGTCGACGCTGCCCGGCGCGTCGAACGGATTCGCAAAGCCATGCCCGCGCACGGCCTGCAGAGTTTCCCCGAGCGCTGGGCCGTCATAGCCATAATCGACGATCAGCATGGCGCCGCCCTGACGACCGAGCCGCCCCGCAAGGTCGCGCGTGACGGCAACCGAGGCGGGCGATGACTCGATCACGCTGCCCGGGGGCGCATCGCGCAAGTGGCCAAGGACGATGGTGTCGGGCAGGGTGGGGCCCGCGATCGGCAGGAACAGCGTATCCTGGCAGGCGACCAGCCGCCGGTGCCACCCCTCCCGACCGCGCAGGATTTGCTCGATGGGCAGCGCGTCGAAGAATTCATTGGCGATGACGACCAGCGCCGCATCGTCGGGCAGCGTTGAGATATCGTCGTGCCACCGGGCGTCGGGCACGCGTCCGGCCTGTTCAGCGCGCAGCCGGGGTGATGTTTCGACGAAATGGACGGGCGGCCTGAGACCAGCCTTGGCCATCGTCCGCAGGGCGTCGGCGGCCAGCGTCCCGCGTCCGGGCCCCAGTTCGACAAAATAGACCGCCGGGCTGCCGGCGCGCTGCCACAGATCGGTAATCCACACGCCGATCAGCTCGCCGAACATCTGGCTGATTTCGGGTGCCGTGATGAAGTCGCCGGCCGCGCCGATCGTGCTTTCGCGGGCATAATAGTCGGCATTGGCCGCTGCCATGAAGCGCGACACAGGCACCGGTCCGGCCAGCGCAATCGCGCGGGCCAGCCGGTCGGGCAGCGTGCCCTGTACCGCCGGCTCCGCCTTCGTCATGCGACGCTTGCGGTTCCCGCCACCGGTTCGACCCGTGTGCGCCGCCCCTTGGACGTTGCGAGCAGGTACAGACCGAAGATGAGCACCGGCAGCGACAGGGTCTGCCCCATCGTCAGCCCCCAGGACAGGTTTTCGAGCCCGGCGTCAGGCTGGCGTACGCGTTCGAGCGCAAAGCGGACGAGCGCATAGAAGGTCAGGCCAGCGCCCGCCAACCGGCCCGGATAATAGCGCGCGTCGGTCTTCCAGAAGAGCCACCAGAGCAACAGCCCCAGCGCGATGCCTTCAAGCCCTGCTTCGTACAACTGGCTCGGATGACGGGCGATGCCGTCGCCCGTCCCCGGAAAGACGATCCCCCAGGGCAGGTCGGTGGGCCGTCCCCACAGCTCGCCATTCACGAAATTGGCCAGCCGCACGAAAAACTCGCCGAACGGCGTCGCGCAGCCAACATAGTCGAGCACGCGCAGCAGGGGCAGCTTGTTGCGCCAGGCGAAATAGATGACCGCCAGCGTCAGGCCGATCAGCCCGCCGTGGAACGCCATGCCGCCTTCCCACAGCTTGGCGATTTCCAGTGGCGTCTCGAACATCTCGGGCTTGTAGAAGGTTACATAGCCCAATCGCCCGCCTAGGATGATGCCAAGCGTTGCGTAGAACATGAAGTCGTCGGCATGGCGCTGCGCCATGGGCGCGCCGGGCTGTTTGAGCAGCTTCGACAGATACCACCAGCCGAGGATGATTCCCGCGATATAGGCAAGACTATACCATCTGAGCGCGAACCAGCCGATCTGCAAGGCCACCGGATTAAGCCCCAGATCGGTGAACTGAATAGCTTCGGACGCGACGGCAGCCGTGCTTGCCGTGGCGCCAAAAACGAGATTCAGGGCAAATTCGTGCAGCAAGGCTTTTCCCTTCCAATTTTCGTCCCCATACAGGGGGCACTGGCGAAGACCAAGGGGAGAGGAAGACGATGGCATCCGAGCTCGACCGTCGCATTGATACGGCGATTGCGAACCTTTCGGTCGAAGGGGGACCGCTGCCGCTGGGTAGCTTCACCCTGCCGTGCGGCGTGGCCGTACCCACGATCGCGGCCGCCCCGCCGACGCTGGTCGGCTATTTTGCCTATTTCTGCGCGCAGCACGGCGCCGCCGACTTCATCGTCGACGGCCAAGAGCGCCTGACTTACGCTCAGGTTCATGCCGAAGCAGTCAAGGTCGCGCAGGCCCTGGTAAGCGGTTATGGCGTGCAAAAGGGCGACCGCGTTGGCATCGCGATGCGCAACGCGCCTTCGTGGATTGTGCTCTATATGGGCATCGTGATGGCTGGCGGCGTCGCGACCTTGCTGAACGGTTGGTGGCAGGGCGGCGAACTGTGCGACGGGATTGTCGCCGTCGATGCCAAACTGGTCTTTGCCGATCCGCCTCGCGCGAAACGCATCGAGGAATGCGGCCGCGAGACGGGCTTCGAGATCGTGCTGGTCGACGTGGCGCTGCCGCTGGACGAAGCGCTGGCGCCGGTTCTGGCAAGGGGCGGTGCTGATGCCGCGCTTCCCGAGGTTACGGGCGACGACCTTGCCACTATCCTGTTCACGTCCGGGTCTACGGGCCAGTCGAAGGGTGCCTATTCCACGCACCGCGCCGTCGTGCAGGCGACCTTCGGTTATATCGCGCAGGCCCTGATGCAACTGCAGATCGGCACCGAGGACGGCACGATCAAGTCCGACGCGCCGCAGCATGCGATCCTAATGACTGTGCCGCTGTTCCACGTGACGGGCGAAGTCCCGATGTTGCTCGTCAGCTTCGCGATCGGCCGCAAGATCGTGCTGATGCCGAAATGGAACGCGCTTGAGGCCATGAAGCTGATCCAGTTTGAACGGGTCACCAATTTCACCGGCGTGCCGCTGATGAGCTGGGAAATTCTCAATCACCCCGAACGGGCGAACTACGACCTGTCGACGATCCAGACGTTTGCGGCTGGCGGGGCACCCCGCCCGCCCGAGCATGTCCGCCGCCTCAACGATGAGATGCCAGCACCGCCGGCACTCGGCTATGGTCTGACCGAAACCAACGCCATCGGCTGCGGCTCGTTTTCGACCAACTACCTCGAAAAGCCGAACTCCACGGGTCGTGCCTATCGCCCGCTCGTCGACCTCGCGATCCTCGACGATGCCGGCAACTCGGTCCCTCAGGGGGAACGCGGCGAGATCTCGATCCGCTCTGTCGCCAATTTCAGCGGCTACTGGAACAACCCC
The DNA here is from genome assembly GCA_049318505.1 of Sphingomonas sp. Taxonomy (GTDB): domain Bacteria; phylum Pseudomonadota; class Alphaproteobacteria; order Sphingomonadales; family Sphingomonadaceae; genus Sphingomonas_O. The sequence goes on from JBMOGG010000001.1 coordinate 70,751, forward strand.
ACGGCAACCGCCGCATGCATGACCGCCGATGGCTATTTCCGGACAGGCGACATCGGCTATCTCGACCCGGACGACTATCTGTTCATCGTCGACCGCAAGAAGGACATCATCATCCGCGGCGGCGAAAATATCAGTTGCCAGGAAGTGGAAGCGGCCATTTATGCCCATCCCGCGATTGCCGAGGCCTGCGTATTTGGCCTGGCCGATGAGCGGCTGGGCGAAATCGTCGGCGCCGTTGCGCACGTTCATGCCGGCGAGAATCTGAGCCAGGAAGCGTTGCTGTTTTTCCTCAGCGAGCAACTTGCTGCCTTCAAGGTGCCGGCAAAGCTCTGGTTCTCAGACGAACCACTGCCGAAGCTGGGCACGGAAAAGATCGACAAGGTCGGTCTGCGGGCCAGGTTCCGCGGCGTGCACGAGGCCGAGTCACGCCAGCCCGGCTAAGGCTCGGGCCGCGCGGACCAGCCGCATCTGCCGCCGTCACGCCTGCGAGACCGTTTTGCCTATAATTTCGCCAGCAATAATGAGCGACTTTTTGCTGGCGAAAGGCAAATATTTGGTCTGCGAATTTATTGCTTCGAACCTGCCGGGCCCTCAGGCTTTGGCTCAGACGGATCTGAACCTTGTCGTGCCCCCGCGTTTCGTCTCCGCGGTACGACGGCACAGCCTTCATCTCGCCAACTTGTCGGCAGCTCTGCACGCTGCCGGGCTCACCGATGAAATCGCGCGGGATTTGGTCGAATGCGCGCTCGACGGTTAGCGCGACAGTCTGATGAGCGCGATCCGGGAAGAAAGGGGCTCGCAGTGAATATGAGGGAGTCAAAGCTGTTCGACGAGGCCGGACGGATCGCTTCGCTCAACCGTTATTACGTGCTCGATAGCGGGTGTGAGTAGCCATTCGACCGGATTATCGAACTTGTCCAAACCGTCTTCAAGGTGCCGATTGCTGTCGTCACGCGGGTCGATGTCGAACGACAGTGGTTGAAGTCGCAGCCTAGACTCGAGGTCGACGAGACGGCGCTTGACATATCGTTTTGTAACCACACCATATCGCGGCTTGACCGAAAGGCGCTGTGCCTCAGGCCCGGTAAAGCGCGTCCAGTTGTTCACCATACACGTCGCGAATCTTATGCCGACGGATCTTCATCGAGGGCGTCAGCATTTCATTTTCGACAGTGAAGGCGTCGGCAGTCAGGCAGACGCGCCGTACCTTTTCGGTCACTGAAAGCTCCGCATTGACCCGGTCGACCGCCGCCATGATCGCGCGCTGGACGGCGGGGTCGCCGCACAATGCCGTGCAGTCGGGCTTTACGTCGTTTTTGACGCACCATTCCTGCAGCCATTCGGGATCGGGTACGATCACGCCGACAAGGTGCGGCCGCCTGTCGCCCGCGACCATCGCCTGAATGATCTCGGGCTGCAGCGTCAGCATCCCTTCGACCTTTTGCGGGGAGACGTTGTCGCCCTTGTCGTTGACGATCAGGTCCTTCTTGCGGTCCGTGATGACGATGCGGCCAGCCTCGTCGATATGGCCAACGTCCCCGGTATGCAGCCAGCCATCGATTAGAACGCGTGCGGTTTCGGCTTCGTTGTTCCAATAGCCGTGCATGACCAGTTCGCCGCGAACCAGGATCTCGCCGTCCTCGGCAATGCGGACTTCGGTGTCCTTCATCGGCGGGCCGACGGTGTCCATCTTCAGCCCGACCTTCGGCCGGTTGCAGCTTATGACTGGTCCCGATTCAGTCTGGCCATAGCCCTGCAACAGGGTGAGGCCGAGTGCGTGGAAGAACACGCCGATCTCGGGATTGAGCGGCGCCCCCCCAGACACGAGCGCCTTGATGCGCCCACCGAACTTGGCCTGGACCTTCGGTCGCAACGTCTTCTTGATAAAAAAGTCGACGGGCCGGTCCCAGAAGGGAATGCCCTTTTTCAGATCCTTGGCGCCCAGCGACAGCGCGCGGCTGAGCAGCTTCGGCGCGAGCCCGCCCTGCTTCTCGATCGTCTTGACGATTCGGGCGCGCAAAACTTCGAACAGGCGCGGCACGACGACCATCAGCGTCGGGCGCACTTCTTCGATGTTCGAGGCCAGCTTTTCGAGCCCTTCTGCATAATAGATTTGCCCGCCCAGGCCGATCGGCAGGAACTGCCCGCCCGAATGCTCATAGGCATGGCTCAACGGCAGGAACGACAGGAAGATTTCGTCATCCCAGCCATAGTCGTTCGACACGATGTCGATGCAGCCCGCCACATTGTGCAGGATCGCGCCGTGATGCTGGCGGACGCCGCGCGGGGAGCCACCCGTACCGCTGGTATAGATGATGCAGGCGAGATCCTCGCGCTTCAAGCCGGCCGCTGCCGTCGTTGCCGCCGCGACGTCTGCGGCCTGGCTCGCAACCAGCGTCTTCCAGTCATGCAGCGTAACGTCGCCCGACTGGCCGACCCGAATGTCCTCGATGCCGATCACGGCCTTGCAATGCGTTGAGCGCAGGACGGCGGGAAGCAGGGTCCGCGCGAGCTTGGCACTCGACACGATCGCGGCCTTGGCACCCGAATCGCCCAGAATATGCGCGTGGTCGCGCTCGGTATTGGTGACATAGGTTGGTACGGTCACACAGCCCGCCGCCATGATCGCCAGATCGGCGATGCACCATTCGGGGCGGTTTTCGCTGACCAGCATCACCCGGTCGCCTGAAGAGAGCCCCATGGCCTTCAGCGCGGCGGCAAGGCTTGCCACTTCGCGCGCTGTCTGTGCCCAGCTGTGCGATTGCCACAGGCCGCCCGTCTTGTGCCACAGGAATGGTGCATCGCCGTTCACACGCGCGCGCGTGAAGAACATCGTCACCAGATTGGGAAATGTTTCGAACGTCCGCATGTCTCTCCTTCGTGCCGCGTGCGTGTCGCTAATGTTGGCTTTATTCGCTCAGTGCTTCGCCTTTTCCGCGCGGATCGGCTGCCCCCACCCAACCGCCGGGCGTGCGCTGGATCGCGTTCAGCTTCGAACCGAGATCGGTTGCGACGACCATGCGGCCAAGGGCGGCCAGCTCGTTCGACATCGCCGACAATTTGGTGCCCTTTTCGACTAGGATAGCGTCGCCGCCGAAATAGATGTTTGGCAGGCCCAGCGCGTCGCGCGCCTGCAAGCCCCAGTCGAGCACGCCGACCAGGGACTTCATCACATGCATGATGATGCGCTTGCCGCCCGCCGAGCCGACCGCCAGCATGACCTTGCCATCGGGGCCATAGACGATCGTCGGCGACATCGACGAAAGCGGCCGCTTGCCCGCCGCCACGGCATTGGCCACCGGCGCGCCGTCCTTGACGGGGGCGAAGGTGAAATCGGTGAGTTCGTTGTTGAGGACAAACCCTTCGGCGATCAACTGGCTGCCGAATGGTCCCTCGACGGTCGACGTCATGCTGGCGACATTGCCGGCACTGTCGACGGCCACGAAATGCGTGGTGCCGGCGACCTCGGACGACAGCGCTGCCGTACGGGCCTCGGCACCCGGCGGGGTGCCGGCCTCATATTTCGGCAATGACGTCTTCTCCGAAATCAGGGCGGAGCGCGATTTGACATAGGCCGGGTCGAGCAGGCCGGCGACGGGCACTTTCACAAAGCCGGGGTCGCCGAGATATTTCTCGCGGTCTGCATAGCCCAGCCCCATGGCTTCGGCGATCAGATGCCAGGCAACCGGACTGTCGGGACCCAGCGCCTTGATGTCGAAGCGTTCGATCATGCCCAGCATCTGCAGTACGGTGGTCGCGCCCGACGAAGGCGGCCCCATGCCGCAGACCTTGTACTGGCGGTAAGGGCGGCAGACTGCGGCTCGATCGACGGCCTTGTAGGCGGCGAGGTCTGCAGCCGTCAGTTGGGTGGCGTTGCGGGCAGAACCCGCGACCGCGGCGGTAATCGCGCGTGCGGTCTGGCCGGTGTAGAACGACCTTGCTCCCCCCTTGGCAATCCGGCGCAGCGTTGCCGCCAGCGCCGGGTTCCTGACTGTTTCGCCCTCCGCCTTGGGTCGGTCGCCGTTCCAGTAAATCGCGCGCGCAGCCGGAAAATCCTTCCATAACGGCGCCACCGTGCGCAGCAGCGACGCGGTCGGGGCGCTGACGGTGTAGCCTTCTTCGGCCAGCTTGATCGCAGGCGCGAACAGCTTGCCCCAGGCGAGCTTGCCCCAGCGCGCGTGGACGCGCTCCATCAGGCGGATGTTGCCGGGGACACCGACCGACTTGCCGCCGGGGAACGCCTCGATGAACGGCAAGGGCTTGCCATCGGGGCCGAGGAACAGTTCGGGCTTGGCGCTGGCGGGGGCCTTTTCACGGCCGTCGACAGTGGCGAGGCGGCCGGTCCTGGCGTCGTGATACAGGAAGAACCCGCCACCGCCGATGCCCGAAGACTGCGGCTCGACCACGGTCAGCGCGAGCATCATCGCCATCATGGCGTCCGCTGCACTGCCCCCGTCGCGCAGGATCTGTTGGCCGGCCTCGGCGGCGCGCGGATCAGCGGCGGATACCACGCCCCCGTCGGCAAGGACGGGCTGGGCGACGAAAAGGGCGATCAGCCCGATGAGTTTGCGGATCATGGCATGCACCCTAGGGCCCCGGACTAAACCGCGTCTACCCCCACCGCATCGGCAACGCTGGCAAAACCGTCGAGCTTGAGCTGGCGAGTAAGGCCTTCGGCGATCCGGCGTACCAGCCCCGGGCCGTGATAGACCAGCGCGGAATAAAGCTGGACCAGCGAGGCGCCATTGCGGATTCGGGTATAGGCTTCCTCGGCACTGTCGATGCCGCCGGCCGCGATCAGGGGAATCGCGCCGCCTGTCGCCCGCCTGAAATCGCGGAGGCGCTCATAGGCATGGCCGCGCAACGGCACGCCCGACAGACCTCCTGCCTGTGTCTTGTGCGGGGAGCGCAAATTGTCGAAGCGCATGATCGTCGTGTTGGACACGATCAGCGCATCGACGTGGCCCGACGCCGCTTTGACGACGCCGTCGATATCGACCGGGGTCAGATCGGGCGCGACTTTGAGAAAAACCGGCGGCCCGTCAGCGACCCGCGCCTGCGCAATGGCTCCCAGCAATTCTGTCAGCGGCCCCAGATCCTGTAGCCCCCGCAAGCCGGGCGTGTTCGGGGAGGAAATGTTGACCGTCAGATAGTCCGCCACCCCCGACAACTTCCGCACGCCCGCAACATAATCCCCAATCCGGTCCGATGCGTCCTTATTTGCCCCGATATTGACGCCAACGACACCCCGCCGCCTCCGCCGTCCCAATCGCACCAGTGCCGCCGCTTGCCCCTGATTGTTGAAGCCCATCCGGTTGATCACCGCTTCGTCCTCGACCAGGCGGAAAAGGCGTGGCTTTGGGTTCCCCTCCTGAGGCAACGGGGTAAGCGTGCCGACTTCGACAAAGCCAAAGCCCAGCCCCAGCATGGCATCGGGTACCTCGGCATCCTTGTCGAACCCGGCGGCAAGCCCGACCGGCGACGGAAAATCCAGGCCGGCCACGCGCGTCGCCAGAACAGGATCATGTACGGCGGTTTGACGAGGCGCGATTTTCAGTGCGGCAAGCGTCATGCTGTGGGCGCGCTCGGGGTCGAGGCGGAACAGGGCGGGGCGGGCGAGATCGAACAATGTCATGGCGTTGCGGCTATCGCCCGTGCGCTGATTGGTCAAAACCGGGACACAGTCATCAAATTTTTGACTTATGTCGTTTCCGTCCAATACGGTTCCTTGGCGTTCGACTACAAGCGGTCCTGCGACCCGAAGGGCTTCGTATGGTTGATCCATATGAAAACCTTTAACTGGCGGTCCGGACGAGCAATCGCCCGGACCGCTTTTCTTTTTGTCCCTAATGCCATAGCATGAGCCACAATGCGGGGTGATAACGGGCACAAAAATGGGTGATGCTGTGCAGTCGGCGAGCGCAGTGACGCTCGACTACGCCGTGCCGCCCGAGCATCTCCGCACCTATCTTTCGGTATTCTATGAGCTCAAGGCCGACGTGCCGCTCTGGGAAGATACCGATCGCGCCGATCTTGCCCAACTCCGCGTCAATCTGATGGGACGCGGAGAATACCGATTCGCCGACGGCCATGTGCAGCGCGCGCCCGAGATCCAGATCGTGGGACCGACCACCGGTCCGGTCGATATCAAGGTCTGGGGCCCCAGTCACTTGTTCGGCTGCGGTTTGCTACCCGCGGGCTGGGCAAGCCTGTTCGATTTCGAAGCGTCGCTCCTGGTAAACCGGGCGATCGATGCGCGCGAATTATTTGGGGCAGAGCTTCGCGGCGTACCTGAAGCGCTGCGCGCGGCGTCGACCCTCGACGAGCGCGTGGGAATCGGGACGAAGTTCGCCGACCTCCTCATCGGGCGCGGCAAGTCGGCGGCGTTCGATTTCACGCGGATCGTCGACGACTGGCTCGATTCGCACCCCTCGCCCGATGTCGACACGCTCATCTTGGCAACCGGCCTGTCGCGCCGCCAAGTCGAGCGGCGCTGTAATGCCTATTACGGGTCGCCGCCCAAGTTGCTGTCGCGCAAGTATCGCGCGCTGAAGGCAGCGATTTCGCTCGCCAAGGGAGAGGTCGGCGCCCAGGAGTTGCTGGCTGGCGGCTTCTACGACCAGTCGCATTTCATCCGCGAGATCAAGGCGTTTACTGGCGTTACTCCGACCCGTGTTGCCGAAGATCTGCCGACGCTGGCCACGCTGACGCTCAAGCGCACCGAGTTCGAAGGGGTGGCACCGCTCGTCAAGAAGACGTGACATTTCAATCGGAGTGATTATATCCGATTGAACCATGAGACTCACCGCCCAAGCCGATTATGCCGTCGTGATGATGAGCGCAGCCGCCCGTCACGGCTGCGGCGCGCGACTTTCGGCGACCTTGCTGAGCGAGGAAACAGGCGTTCCACTGCCGACCGCGCAGAAGCTGATGCAGCGGCTGGCAGGCGCGGGGCTGCTGTCCTCGCTGCGCGGGACAGGTGGCGGGTTCAAGTTGACGCGCCCGGCCGCCGCCATTTCGCTTGCCGACATCATCGAAGCCATCGAAGGCCCTATTGCCATGACCACCTGCGTCGACCCCAGAGTAGGCGCGGGGCACCGCGACGATTGCGCGCTGGAAGGGGCGTGCCAGACCAAGCCGCACTGGAGCGCCGTCAACGGCGCCGTGCGTGGCGCCCTTGCGGCAGTCCCGCTGACCCGATTGGCGGAGACGACGGCATGAGCAAGAACGCCGAAGCCGCCCTCAATCAGGAAGCCTGGGCCGCCGCCGACAGCGTCGCCGATTACGAACACGGCTGGTCGAGCGACATCGAGACCGATTTCGCGCCCAAAGGGCTCACCGAGGACACCGTCCGCTTCATTTCGGCCAAGAAGAATGAGCCGCAATGGATGCTCGACTGGCGGCTGAAGGCGTTCCGGATGTGGCAAACGATGACACCCCCCGACTGGGCCAAGCTCAACGTCCCGCCGATCGATTATCAGGACGCCTATTATTACGCCGCGCCCAAGGCGAAGCCCAAGCTTGGGTCCCTCGACGAAGTCGATCCCGAAATCCTGCGCGTCTATGAAAAGCTCGGCATCCCGATCGAAGAGCAAAAGATGCTCGCCGGCGTCGAGGGCAGCCGCAAGATTGCCGTGGATGCGGTGTTCGACAGCGTCAGCGTCGCGACAACCTTCCGTGCCGAACTCGAACGCGCTGGTGTCATCTTCCGCTCGATCTCGGAGGCGATCCGAGAATATCCCGAGCTGGTGAAAAAGTGGCTGGGGAAAGTCGTGCCGATGCACGACAACTACTTCGCCACATTGAACTGCGCTGTCTTCAGCGACGGGACGTTCGTCTACATACCCGAGGGCGTCCGGTGCCCGATGGAGCTGAGCACCTATTTCCGCATCAATGCGGAAAACACCGGCCAGTTCGAACGCACGCTGATCGTCGCCGACAAGGGCAGCTATGTGAGCTATCTTGAAGGCTGCACCGCGCCGATGCGCGACGAGAATCAGCTGCACGCCGCCGTCGTCGAACTCGTCGCGCTCGACGATGCCGAAATCAAGTATAGCACGGTGCAGAACTGGTACCCCGGCGACGCCGAGGGGAAGGGCGGCATCTATAATTTCGTCACCAAGCGCGCCCTGTGCCAGGGGCGGAACTCGAAGGTCAGCTGGACGCAGGTCGAAACCGGCAGTGCCGTCACATGGAAATACCCGTCATGCGTGTTGTCGGGTGAAAATAGCGTCGGCGAATTCTACTCGGTCGCGGTCACCAACAATTACCAGCAGGCCGACACCGGCACCAAGATGATCCACCTCGGCAAGAATACCCGCTCGACCATCGTGTCGAAGGGGATCAGCGCCGGGCACAGCAATAACACCTACCGCGGCCTCGTTCGCGTCGGGCCGACGGCGGAAAACGTCCGCAACTTCACCCAGTGCGACTCGCTGTTGCTTGGGTCGCTCAGTGGCGCACACACCGTCCCCTATATCGAGGTCCGTAACCCGACTGCACAGATTGAACACGAAGCGACGACCAGCAAGATCAGCGACGACCAGCTGTTCTACGCGATGCAGCGCGGCCTGAACGCCGAGGAAGCGGTGGCGCTGATCGTCAATGGCTTCGCCAAGGAAGTGCTGCAGCAGCTGCCGATGGAATTCGCGGTCGAGGCGCAGAAGCTGCTGGGGATCAGCTTGGAGGGGTCCGTTGGCTGACATCGAAGGCATGACTGTCAACGAGCGGCTCGTCCCACATGGTTTGCTCGAGGCTTACGAGGAGGCGACGAGCGAAGGGCGCCTTGGCAAAATCAATGCCGTTTTGGTCAAAGTCGATCTTCGGCAAACCGTCACGGCCCTTACGGCCGCTCATCCCGAACGAAAAGCAAGGCGTTCCAACACCCATCCGTCGCTGAAAGAAATTGAAAATTATCAGGAATGGCAGATGCGGCTTGATCAGATTGAAAGCCAATATTGCGCAAAATGCCCGAAAGTGAACTAATGCTTCAAATCAGTAACCTCCACGCCGCCGTTGGTGACAAGCCGATCCTGAAGGGGCTGACGCTGTCGCTCAACCCGGGCGAGATCCATGCGATCATGGGGCCGAACGGGGCGGGGAAGTCGACGCTGGGTTATGTGCTGGCCGGGCGGCCGGGGTATGAGACCACCGGGGGATCGGTGACCTTCAACGGGCAGGACCTCCTCGCCCTCGCTCCGCACGAACGCGCCGCCACAGGCCTGTTCCTCGGTTTCCAATACCCCGTCGAAATCCCCGGCGTGTCGAACGTCCAGTTCCTGCGCGAGGCGCTCAATGCGCAGCGCAAGCAGCGTGGCGAGGCGCCGCTTTCCGGTGCCGAATTCCTGAAGATCGCGCGCGCACAGGCCGATGCGATGGGCATGGACATGGACATGCTCAAGCGCCCGGTGAACGTCGGCTTTTCGGGCGGTGAGAAGAAGCGCAATGAGATGGTGCAGATGGGCATCATCGACCCCGCGCTTGCGATCCTCGACGAGACCGACAGCGGCCTCGACATCGATGCGCTGCGTGTCGTCGGCGACGGCATCAACCGCATCATGCGCAAACCCGACAAGGCGGTGCTGTTGATCACCCATTACCAGCGCCTGCTCGATTACGTCCGTCCCGATTTCGTCCATGTGCTGGCCGACGGCCGCATCACCCGCACTGGCGGTCCCGAACTCGCGCTCGAACTGGAGCGCGAGGGCTATCGGGAAATGGCCGCGTGAGCTTTACGGTGCGCCCTTATGCGCCTGAGGATGCGCCCGCGCTGACCGAGTTGCTGAACGCGGTCATCGCAAAAGGCGGCACGACCGCACTGCAAACGCCGTTTAGCTCCGAAGTGCTGGCACAGACCTATCTCGACGGTCCCAATGTCCATATCTGCCTTATCGCAGTCGATGCGGCGACGAACCGGATCGAAGGGTTCCAGACTTTGGGCCGCTGCCCGGCGCTTCCCGACGACATCGGTGATATTGGGACCTTCGTGCACGTCGGCGGGGCCAAGCGCGGCGCCGGCTCGGCGCTTTTCGCAGCGATGGTCGAAGCAGCCCGCGCACATGGCCTGTCGGAGATCAACGCCACGATCCGCGCCGACAATCGAGGCGGCCTCGCCTTCTATGCCAAGCAGGGTTTCGTCGACCACTCGGTGGCCGCAGCGGTGCCGCTGGACGACGGCACGCCGGTCGACCGTTTGCGCAAGCGCTTCGCGCTGACAGCCGCCAATGAGACACACCGCTTCCACGACCGGGTGTCGGCATGACCAGTCTGAGCGTCCTTCCCACGCGCAAGGATGAAAGCTGGCGCTACAGCGATTTGGAGGTTGTCGCACGCTTGTGGCCGATTCCGGCGCCCATCGAAATCGCGGTCGCGGCAGGCGAAAGCGCGACACGGCATCTGATTGCAAGCAGCGGCATCCATGATTTCGCGATCACGCTTCAGCCCGGCGCGCGGATCGAGTTTCATGTGCTCAACGCAGGCGCCGGCTACGCGCGCATCGCCATCGATGTGACGCTGCACGACGGCGCACATTTCGAATTCGGCGCTGTGCAGGTCGGCGCCGTCGAGGCGAATTTGGAGATCGTCACGACCGTGCGCCACATCGAACCGAATGCGACGAGCAATCAGGTCATTCGCTCGGTGCTCGGTGGCTCGGCGACCGGCAGTTACCTTGGCAAGGTCGCGGTGGCGCGCGATGCGCAGAAGACCAATAGCGTCCAGTCGGTCAAGGCCATGCTGCTTAGCCGCACTGCGACGGCCAATTCGAAGCCCGAACTCGAAATTTACGCCGACGACGTTAAGTGCGCGCATGGCGCGACGGTAGGCGAACTCGACAGACAAGCGCTCTTCTACCTCGCGGCGCGCGGGATTCCGCCGGTCGAGGCGCAGACGTTGCTGCTGCAGGCCTTCGTCAGCGAGGTTTATGCCGGGGCCGAGGCGCAGGACGAGCTCGAAGCGGCGGCTTTGGCGGCATTGGGGAGGGTTTCGTGACGGCAGCGCGCAGCCCCTCTCCCCTTGCGGGAGAGCGCGACACGCGGCAAGCGCGGCAGGGAGAGGGGTCGGCCGGAGTCTCTGCGTCGGATGCGACACTCTTGCCTGCCGCCCCCTCTCTCGCTGCGACTAGCCAGCAAGCCGCCACGTCTCGCGACCTCACTTGCGAGGGGGGAGGTGCTGTAATGCTCGACCACCGCGCCGACTTCCCCGGCCTCTTCGACAAGAATGGGGGGACATGGCATTATCTCGATACGGCCGCCACGGCGCAAAAGCCAAGGCAAGTGATCGACGCCATCGCACGCGCCTATGGCCCTGATTACGCGACCGTCCACCGCGGTGTCTACGCGCGCTCGGCGGACATGACGCTGGCCTATGAGGCAGCACGTCGCCGCGTCGCGCGCTTCATCGGGGCGCGATCCGAAAACGAGGTTGTTTTCGTGCGCGGCGCGACCGAGGCGATCAACCTCGTTGCGCAGAGCTACCCGCAAAAAGGCCGGGTGCTGCTCAGCCAGCTCGAGCATCATTCGAACATCGTGCCGTGGCAGCTCGCGGGCTGGCAGATCGACGTCTGCCCGCTGACGCCCGACGGCCAGATCGACCTCAATGCTGCCGAGGCCATGCTGACGCCCGAACACACGATGGTTGCCTTCGCACATGTCTCAAACGTGCTCGGCTCGGTCGTCGATGCGCAGCGCGCGGCATCTCTCGCCCATGCTGTGGGGGCAAAACTGCTGCTCGATGGGTGTCAGGCTGTCCCGAGGCTGGCGGTCAACGTCGTCGATCTCGACTGCGACTTCTACGCCTTTTCGGGCCACAAGCTCTACGGACCGACCGGCATCGGGGTGCTGTGGGGGCGTGCCGAAATGCTCGATGCGATGCCGCCGATGCATGGTGGCGGCGCAATGATCGACCGGGTGACGTTTGCGCGGACGACCTATGCCCCTGCACCCGGACGTTTCGAGGCGGGGACACCGCATATCGTTGGGGTGGTCGGGCTGGCTGCGGCCATCGACTATGTCGATGCGATCGGGCTCGAGGCTATTCATGCCCACGAAACCGCGCTGGTCGCCCAATGCCGCGACGCGTTGCGGTCGATGAACTCGGTCACGCTCTATGGTCCTGAGGAAGCGGCGGGTATCGTCAGTTTCAACGTCGAAGGGGTGCACCCGCACGACGTCGGCACCATATTGGATGAGGAAGGCGTAGCGGTGCGCGCCGGGCATCATTGCGGGCAGCCGCTGATGGACTGGTTGGGCGTGGACGCCACCGCGCGCGCCAGCTTTGGCATTTACAACGGACCCGACGACATTGCCGCGCTGGTCCGGGGGCTTGAACGGGTAAGGAAACTGTTCGGATGAAGATCGAGGAAGTGACGAGCGTAGAGGCGCCGCCGAAAGTGCGGGTGCAGGACATGGACCAGGACATGGAGGACGCCGCGCGCGACACGCAGGAGCGCAAGCGCGACTATCTCGACGGGTTCCTGAAGGCCGAACCCCTGAAACTTGCCGAGGGCGAGCCGGGCGGCGACCTGTATGAGGCCGTCATCGCCGCGCTCAAGGACATTTACGACCCCGAAATCCCAGTCAACATCTATGACCTGGGCCTGATCTACGGTGTCGAGGTCGACCAAGGCCATGTGCACGTCAATATGACGCTGACGACCCCGCATTGCCCGGTCGCCGAAACCATGCCCACCGAAGTCGAACTGCGCGTCGGCAGTGTGCCAGGCGTAGGCGTCGTCGACGTCAATCTCGTCTGGGATCCGCCGTGGGACCCAGGCAAGATGACCGACGAAGCGCGGCTCGAACTGGGGATGCTGTAATGAGCGTGGAGACCAAGACCCGCGCCCGCCCCGCTGCGCTGCTGCTGACGTCGGGTGCCGAGGCACGCATTGCGGACCTGATGGCAAAGGCGCCTGTCGATGCCGTCGGCGTCAAGCTCTCGACACCGCGGCGCGGCTGTTCGGGCCTGGCCTATTCGGTCGATTATGTGAGCGCCGCGAGCCCGATGGATGAGAGGATCGAGACGGCGGGTGGCACGCTCTACGTCGACGGCGCGTCGGTACTTTACCTTATTGGCAGCCGCATGGACTGGGTCGAGGACGACTTCACCGCCGGCTTCGTGTTCGAAAACCCCAATGCCAAGGGTGCCTGCGGCTGCGGCGAAAGCTTTACCGTCTAGAAATCGAAGCTGTAGCGGACGGCCGCACCGAGGTCGTCGGGTGCGCTCAGATAATTGCCCGCCTGTCGCCGCCAATAGGTGTTGGCCGTCAGCCGGCCTTTGCCCAAGGGTCTTGCGTACACCGCCTCCCAGTCGCGTTCATGACCCGATGGCGCCAGCGACAATGTCTGTGGACCGTTGCCGAGCGCAAGCAGGTTCAGTCCGCCGCCGACCACGCGCAACGGTTCCGAATAACGGAGCGCCACGCTGTCGCCCGTTGACCACAGATTGTCGCGCGTCATGGTGGCTGACAGGCCCTGCGTGAACAGGACCGAATGTCCGCGCACGCTGCTTGTCCCCGGAATTGTCCAGCCACGGCGCCATGTCGCGCCCAGCCGCATATTGTCGAACGGTGACAGGGTTGCGACCATGTCGCCGAACCAGCTGACCGCGCCATTGCCGCCCAGCGCACCGGCAAAACGGCTGCCCAGCACGGTGCTGCGTTCGTCGAGGCGAGTCAGTCGGGCGGCCAGTGCGAGCGGTCCGGCGCGACCGTCCAGCGTCGCCGACACTTGCGCATAGGCATAACGCCGGACACCGTTGCTGATCGTGCCGAGATCGCCCCGCTGCCAAAGCCGCATCCTCCCGCTTTCGGCGGCCAATGTGAGCCCCGCTCGTCCAAAAGACCGGCGGACGGCGAAGGCACCGAGCGCTTCGCGGTCAAGGCTGCGGTCGGTGCCGAGGAAGGCGGGTTCGACGTGGTCCTGCGCGCTCGGTAAAAGCCCGTCCGCCCCCCGTCCGCCGGCGAAACCGATCTTCAGGTCCTTCGATAGAGCGATCGCGATCGACCCTGCCAGAACCCTTGCCCGCCCGGCATCTTGCGCCGTCAGCATCAGCGGTCGGGCGGTGCTGTCTGGATCTATAGCCAGCGCAAAGCTGGTCCGTTGCCCGACTGCCGACATCTGTCGTGCGCCGGGGGCGAGGCCATTGGCCAGGGTCTGCTGGATCGGCGCGCGGGCAACGGTCGGGGCAAGATCGACATCGAAATCCCGATCGAATTCGTCGCGAATCACCGCGCCAAGTCCCATCTTTGCGGCATCGCCCATGGTTGCGCCAAGGGTCGCATTGCCGGTCAGCGATACGGGTACTGCCGTCCCGGCAAGCGACAGAGACCCGATGGGGCTGAACGCGCGGGCAAGGTTGATTTCACCGCGCCCGTACACAGTGTCCACGCCGGTCGCGCCCCGATCGTCGGCAGAACGATAGAGGAGGGCCACGATCTGCGCCGCCGTGAGGCTGGGAAATGCCTGCGCAATTAGCGCGATCGCCCCGGAAACCACGGGCGCGGAAAACGATGTTCCGCTGTAAAGAAACGATGTGCCGGTGTTGTCTACTGCGCGGACCCGGACACCGAGCGCCGTCAGGTAATTTGCCGCACCAACGCCAGCTTTGTTCGAAAAATCGGCCAAGGCCCCGTTCGCATCGACGGCACCGACAATGATGATCAAGCCCCGCGCGATGGAGTCGTTGGCGACCTGTGCCAGCCTGTCGGGGTTCTCGGCCGCCACCGGGCTGGTCACGCCCTCATTGCCCGCCGAGAAGACGATGATCGTCCCAGCCGCGGTCGCGCGGTCGATAGCACCGCGGAGCCGACCATTGGCGGGCGACCCGCCAAGCGAGATATTCACGACGCGTGCACGCGCGGTCACTGCGGCATCAAGGGCCGCGGCAATGTTGTCGTCGTTATGCGAACAACCGTCCGCGCCCGTGGTGCAGCTTCCCGGTGTATCGGTGCGAAGCGCAAGCAGGGTCGCGTTGAACGCGACACCATGGATGCCTGTGTCGTTGCGCGCGCCCAGCAAAACGTCGGTGACCGCGGTGCCATGACCGCCCACGTCCTGGATGCCGCGTGATCCAGCAAAATCTGCGGACAAGGGGCTGATCCTGCCGACAAATTCTGCACTGCCGGTATCGACGCCCGAGTCGATCACACCGACCAGGACGCCGGCACCAGTCGCACCCGCGCTATACGCTGCCAGCGCCTGCGCCTGAACGGCACCGTTCGACCGGCGATATTCGGCGGTGTCGTAATTCACGGGCGTCGGCGTCGGCGTCGGCGTCGGGGTCGGCGCGGGCGTCGGGGTCGGCGTGGGTGTCGGCGCGGGCGCGGCAGGCGGTGTCGGCGTTGAGGCTATGCTGCCGCTGCCGGAATCCCCGCCGCATCCCGCCAGGCCAGCCAGCGGAAGCACGTATCCAGCCAGAAATCGTGCCTGCTTCGCAATCATATGACCTCCCGATGCTTCAGCTCTCTTCATAGGCGACCGCTTAGGTACAGTTATAGTCTTTGCCGAATTGAACGCGATTGCGCCACGGAACAGTGCCGGTAAGGGGCATTCCTCATGACTGTGCAAAACACCCCGCCGGCTACCAGCCACGACTTTGTCCATATCGACTCATGGATCTTCGATCTCGATAACACGCTTTATCCGGCGTCCTGCAACCTGTTCGCACTGATCGACGAACGCATGGGCGCCTATATTGAACGGCTCGTTGGTTGCGATGCCACCCATGCCCGCGCAATCCAGAAGCGCTATTTCCGCGATCACGGCACCACGCTGTCAGGCCTGATGGCGCTTCATGGTACCGATCCGAAGCACTTCCTTGACGACGTTCACGACATCGCGCTCGACCGGGTGGTGCATGACGCTCGACTGGTCGAGGCGATTGCCCGCCTGCCCGGACGAAAGCTCGTTTTTACAAATGGCGATGTCGACTATGCGCAGCGCGTACTCGACCGGCTCGGGCTTGGCGCGAGCTTTGAGGCCATCCACGACATCCACGCCATGG
This sequence comes from Sphingomonas sp., assembly GCA_049318505.1. Taxonomy (GTDB): domain Bacteria; phylum Pseudomonadota; class Alphaproteobacteria; order Sphingomonadales; family Sphingomonadaceae; genus Sphingomonas_O. The sequence goes on from JBMOGG010000001.1 coordinate 86,750, forward strand.
ATTATGTGCCCAAGCCTGCGCCCGCCAGCTATGCGGCAATGTGCGTGCGCTGGGACATCGATCCCGCGCGTGCGCTCTTCGCCGAAGACATGGCACGCAACCTGAAACCGGCAAAGAAGCTCGGCATGACGACGCTGTGGATCGACAATGGGTCGGAACAAGCGTCGGAAGACGAATTCGCGCCGTTCATCGACTACCGCACGGCGCACCTGACCGACTGGCTGCACGAACTCACGGGGAAATAGCATGAATCTCGAAGGCATCATCGACGCGGCGTGGGAGGCGCGCAACACGATTTCTATCGCGACGCAGGGCGAGGTCCGGATGGCGGTCGATGCGGCGATCATGGCACTCGATAGTGGCGACGTACGCGTGGCCGAGCCTGACGGCAACGGCGGCTCGCGAGTCAATCAGTGGCTGAAAAAGGCCGTGCTGCTCAGTTTCCGCCTCAACGATAATGAGATCATGGCCGGTCCGCACGGCGCGAGCTGGTTCGACAAAGTGCCGTCGAAGTTTACCGGCTGGGGTGACAAAGCCTTTCGCGCGGCAGGTTTTCGGGCCGTGCCGGGCGCCATCGTTCGCCGCGGGGCCTATATCGGCAAGAATGTCGTCCTGATGCCCAGCTTCGTGAACATCGGTGCGAATGTCGGCGCGAACACGATGGTCGATACGTGGGCGACCGTCGGCAGTTGCGCCCAGATCGGCGCGAACGTCCATCTGTCGGGCGGCGTCGGTATCGGCGGTGTGCTCGAGCCATTGCAGGCCAATCCGGTCGTCATCGAGGACGATTGCTTCATCGGCGCGCGGTCCGAGGTGGTCGAGGGCGTCCATATCGAGCGCGGGGCAGTGCTTTCGATGGGCGTGTTCATCTCGTCGACCAGCAAGATCATCGACCGCAGCACGGGCGAGGTCTTCGTCGGTCGCGTTCCTGCCTATTCGGTCGTTGTTCCCGGCGCGATGCCGGGCAAGCCGTTGCCCGACGGATCGCCAGGTCCCAGCCTATCCTGCGCCGTTATCGTGAAGCGGGTCGATGCGCAGACGCGCGCAAAGACGGCGATCAACGAGCTGCTGCGGGATTGACCTTCGTGCGTTAAGCCTTCGCTATGAAGGCCTTCTCCGACCTCCTCGACCGGCTGGTCTACACGCGCTCGCGCAATACCAAGCTGCGCCTGATCGCGGACTATCTGCGTGCCACGCCCGATCCCGACCGGGGTTGGGCATTGACCGCCCTCGCCGGATCGCTCGATCTGCCTGGAGTAAAGCCAGCGGTGATCCGAGGGCTGATCGAGGACCGCGTCGATCCGGTGCTGTTCCGCATGAGCCGTGAGTTCGTAGGCGATACGGCGGAGACGGTTGCCCTGCTGTGGCCGTCCCGACCGACCGGGGAGCAGGATCTCTCGCTGAACGCCATTGTCACGCGCCTGAAGACGCTCGGTCGGGCGGAAGCGCCCGCCACGCTCGCCGCAATGCTCGATGCGCTGGACGAGAATGAACGGTTCGCATTGCTCAAAATGGCAACGGGCGCACTGCGTGTCGGCGTCACCGCACGCCTCGCCAAGACGGCCTTGGCGCAGGCGTTCGAGCTCGATGTCGAGGCGGTCGAGGAAGTGTGGCATGGCATTGCGCCGCCTTATGCGGCACTCTTCGACTGGGCAGAGGGGCGCGCCGAGCAACCCACGGCAGCCGACACGCCGGTTTTCCGGTCGTTCATGCTCGCTCACCCGCTCGAGGACGCGCGGGTCGACCTGGCCGACTATGTGGCTGAATGGAAATGGGACGGCATCCGGGTGCAGATCGTCCGGGTCGCGGGGCAGGTCCGTCTGTTCAGCCGCGGCGGCGATGATGTCACCGGCAGTTTCCCCGATGTCGCCGGCGCTGTCACCGTCGATGGTGTCTTCGATGGCGAACTGCTTGTCCGCGGTGCTTTCCAAGGCGGGGAGGCGGCAAGCTTCAATGCCTTGCAGCAGCGACTGGGGCGCAAGACGGTTTCGGCCAGGATGCTGGCTGACTATCCCGCGTTCGTCCGGCTTTACGACGTGCTGTTCGACGGGCCTGAGGACCTGCGCGCCTTGCCGTGGACCGATCGGCGCACCCGGCTCGAAGGACTGATGCCGAGCTTCAAGGCCGAACGTTTCGACCTTTCGGCGGTGATCGACGCGGCCGACTTTGGTGATCTCGAACAGATCAGGGCCGGGGCCCGTGATGCGGCGATCGAGGGTGTCATGCTCAAGCGTCGCAATAGCGCCTATGTCACCGGGCGACGCGTTGGCCTGTGGTACAAATGGAAACGCGATCCGCTGACCGCCGATTGCGTGATGATGTATGCACAGCGTGGCAGCGGCAAGCGCTCGTCCTTCTATTCGGACTTTACTTTCGGCTGCTGGACCGACGCGGGCGAGTTGTCGCCCGTTGGCAAGGCCTATTCGGGCTTCACCGATAGCGAACTCAAGGACCTCGACCGCTTCGTCCGCCAGCACACGGTCGCGCGGTTCGGCCCAGTGCGCGAGGTTGAAAAGACGCTCGTGCTAGAAGTTGCATTCGACTCGATCCATGCATCGGCGCGACACAAGTCGGGCGTCGCGATGCGCTTTCCTCGCATCCACCGCATCCGGACCGACAAGCCGGCGGTGGATGCCGACCGGGTCGAGACGCTGCTGCGGATGGTAACTTAGGCCAGGTAGGTATCGATGTGCAGCCGAAACTTCATGATGTGCAACTTGCCGATTTTCCGGCATTATCCAGTGCCGAGAGGAGCCAGGGACATGAACGTCCATACACAAAGGTTCGCGCTTTGCGCCGCGCTGTTCGCATCACCACTTGCTGCCCAGCAGACGCCCCCGCCTGAATATGGGGCGACGACAACGATCGACGCCGGGGTGGATCGGACGCTGCGCATGACAGTACCCGTGACGGTCGACGGTAAGGGGCCTTACCCGTTCGTCGTCGACACCGGAGCTGACCGAACGGTACTGTCGCGCGAGTTGGCCGACCACCTCGAGCTGAAAGACGGCGAAAGCGCGACGATGCACACCATGACCGGTGTCGGTCCGGTCCGGACCGTGCGCGTGCCGACACTGGAGGTCGGTGGCGGGCGAAACGACGGTTTCAGCGCGCCGGCGCTTCTGGAAGCCCATTTGGGCGCCAAGGGATTGCTTGGGATCGACAGCCTGCAGGGGCGGCGCGTCGTGATGGATTTCCAGCTGGGCACTTTCAGCGTGATGGCCTCCAAAACGACGCGTGAGCCCGTGGACAGCGAAACGATCATCGTCACCGCCCGGTCGCGCTATGGCCAGCTCGTGCTTGTCGATTCCGACATCGGGGGCATCCCGATCACGGTGATCATCGATTCGGGCGCGCAGAATAGCGTGGGCAATCTCGCGTTGCGCCGGATGCTCGAAAAGCGGCACAAGGTAGGCGATTTCTATCCGCTCGTGATGACCGACGTGACCGGCGCCACGATGAATGCCGATGTCGCGCGGGTCGAATCGATCCGGCTCGGCGGCTTCACGCTCACTAATGTCGGCGTGGCTTTTGCCGACGCGCATCCGTTCAAGAAGTTCGATCTTGTCAAACGTCCGGCGATGTTGCTCGGCATGGACACGCTGCGCGCCTTCCGCCGGGTGTCGGTCGATTTTGCACAGCGCAAAGTCCGGTTCCTCTTGCCCGACAGCAGTTCGGACTCTAGCCGACGGCAATGGTTCGCTTTTCGTTCGCCGGCCAGGATTTCGCCGCTCTAGGGGCTCGCGCGCTCTGGTGGCCCGCCCGCCGGGCGCTCGTCGTTGCCGATCTGCACCTCGAAAAGGGCAGCTGGTTTGCCAAGGGCGGCCAGATGCTGCCGCCCTATGACAGCCTGGCGACGCTGGCCGACCTGACCGCACGCGTCGCCGCTTGTGCACCAGCAGAACTCTGGTGCCTTGGCGACAGCTTCCATGATGCGGCGGGCTGCGAACGGCTCCCGGTCGAGGCGCAGCAGATGCTGCGCGCGCTGACCGGCGCGCTCGATTGGGTGTGGGTGACCGGCAACCACGATGCCGGCGGCGTCATCGACCTGTGCGGCGGGCGCATCGTCGACGAAGCACTCGTCGCGGGCATCGTGCTCCGCCACGAAGCCGATCCGTGTGACATCCGCCCCGAAATGTCAGGTCATTTTCATCCCAAGCTGCGCGTGACCCTGCGGGGTCGGAACGTGGCCCGCCGCTGCTTCGTCGCAAGCGCCACCAAGCTGATCCTGCCGGCGTTCGGTTCGCTGACCGGCGGGCTCGACGCGGGGCACCCCGAAATCGTCCGTGCCGTCGGTCTCAATGCACGGGCACTGGTGCCATTGGCGGACCGAATGCTGAGCTTCCCGCTCGCCGCCTAGGCCGAGGGCTTGGCGCTCCACAGCGTCGGGAAGGTGTTCTGCAGCGCCGCAACCTTGGGCGCGTCCCACATGCGGATATAGCCGTGGTTGGGGTTCTTGAACGCAAAGTCCTGATGATAGGCTTCCGCCGGAAAGAACTTGCCACTTTCCAGCCGCGTCGCGATCGGCGCGCCCCAGCTTTTCGCCGCGTTCAGCTGCGCGATATAGGTGCGGGCGACGCGGATCTGCTCAGCGTCCTGGGGAAAAATCGCCGAGCGATAGCTTGTGCCGCTGTCCGGCCCCTGCCGGTTCACTTCAGTCGGGTTGTGCGCGACCGAGAAATAGACGCGTAACAGCGTGGCATAGCTGATCTGGCGCGGGTCGTAGACGACACGGATCGCCTCGGCATGCCGCGTGCGCTCGCTGCTGACGGCGTCGTAATTGGCGCTTCCTGCATCGCCGCCAGCATAGCCGGAAGTGACCTGCTGCACGCCCTTCAAATGGCTGAACACGGCTTCCATGCCCCAAAAGCAGCCACCTGCAAGCACCGCCACTGCGCGCGGCGCAGTCGTCTTGGCATCAGTCGTTGCTGCAGGCACGAGCACGGTCCGTTCGGCGGCGAAGGCTGGAATTAACATCTGGGTCGCCAGCAGCGTTGCGCCGAAGATCGCGACGCCCGTCATCAGCCGCCCGATCATGCGAACATCCCCGTCGACACGGCCATCGGTACCCCGGCACCCAAGAAGCCAATGACAAAGGCGTAGACGTAATCGTTACGGAACAGGGCAATCATGACGAAATACTTTCGATGGTTGTGCCTCCAGTTACGGATCCACACCCCAAATGGTTTCACCCATGCCTTACTTCAATGCGGCACATGCCGTCTGGATGCGGGTGCACGCCTCGGTCAGGATCGCTTCCGACGTGGCATAGCTAACGCGAAAGGCGGGGCTGAGGCCAAAGGCGTTGCCGGGGACGGCCGCGACCAGCGCATCGTCGAGGAAATAGTCGATCAGGTCCGCGTCGCTCTCGATGATCTTGCCCTTGGGCGTGGTCTTGCCCAGGCATCCGTTGGCATCCGGATAGACGTAGAACGCGCCCTCCGGCGTTGGACAATGCAGCCCCGGCGCCTCGTTCAGCATGCCGACGACAAGGTCGCGGCGCTTCAGGAACGCAGCGTTGCGGTCCTTCAAAAAGCTCTGGTCGCCATTGAGCGCAGCCACCGCCGCCGCCTGGGCAATCGAACAGGGATTGCTCGTCGATTGCGACTGGAGCTTGGCCATAGCCTTGATCAGCCAGGCCGGCCCGCCCGCATAGCCGATGCGCCATCCGGTCATCGCATAGGCCTTTGAACAGCCGTTCACCGTCAGCGTGCGCTCGTAGAGGTCAGGCGCGACCTGCGCGATCGTCGAAAACGGCGTGTCAGCGTACCAGACATGCTCGTACATATCATCGGTCAGCACCATAACATGCGGATGGCGGCGGATGACCTCCGCCAGCGCGCGCAACTCTTTGGCGCTATAAGCGGCCCCGGTCGGGTTCGAGGGCGAATTCAGCATCACCCATTTCGTCTGCGGCGTGATTGCAGCGTCGAGCTGCTCGGGCAAGATCTTGTAGAGCTGGTTCGCCCCTGCCTGCAGGATGACGGGCGAACCACCTGCGAAGTTCACAATGTCGGGATAGCTGACCCAATAAGGCGCGGGAATGATGACCTCATCGCCCTTGCCGACGGTGGCGACCAGCGCATTGAACAGCGTGTGCTTGCCGCCGACATTCACGCTGATCTCGCTGGCGGCGTAGGTCAGGTCGTTGTCGCGGGCGAACTTGGCGGCGATAGCCGCCTTCAGCTCGGGAATGCCGTCGACCTCGGTGTATTTTGTCTTGCCCGCGCGGATCGCCTCGATGGCAGCGTCTTTCACGAAATCGGGCGTATCGAAATCGGGCTCGCCAGCCGACAGGCCGATCACATCGACCCCGGACCGTTTCAGCGCGGCGACGCGGCCTGTCATCGCCAGTGTCGGCGATGGTTTGATGCGGTCGATGGCGGCGGACAACTGGGCCATGAATTCCCCCTTAAGGCGGGGTGCCTATAAACCTGCAAGACGTGCGGGCAACAGGCCGCGCAGTGAATTGCCGATAAATAACCCGTTTTTCAGGTCATCGGCGCGCAAGTCGGCTTCGCGCGCCCGGCCTGCCGCAATCATGTCGTTGCGCAGAATGCCTCCCAATAGGCTGGCGTCGAGCGCCGGTGTCAGCAAGATGCCCTCGCGCTCCACGAAGATATTGGTGAAGCTCCCCTCGGTTAACCGTCCATCCGGCAGGGCGAAGACGACTTCGAAACGGCCCCCTCGCGCGTCGTCGTAGAACGCCCTATCGGTCGTCTTGTGGCGTAGCCGGAAATCGGACGGGTCGACCGGCAATGGCACGACCTGAACTTGGATTGGCGCTGCCGGGACGGGCGGCATCGGCCGCACCTCGATGGCAACATGGCCTCCCCTGCCCAGCAGGAGCCGGACGCGTGCAGATTCGCGCAGGCGAAAGGTTGCCGCCTGCAGGTCGTTGCGCGCCGAATGCCGGTCGAAGGTAAAGCCGAACTGGTCTGCGCTCGCTGTCAGCCGGGCGAGATGTGCTTCCAGGCGGATCAGTCCGCATTCAGGATCGAACCGCATGGTCTCGACAAGATCGAACCGGCGCGACGATGGCACGAACGCTCCCTTTGCCAGGCACTCTTGCCACTCGCTCGCTGCAGTCGAATCGGCCACGATTCCCGAGCCCAGCCCAAGGGTGGCGATCGGGTTGCCCTCTTCCATCGCCAGCGTGCGGATCGCCACGTTGAAGGCGGCGCTGCCATCGGGGTCGATTCGCCCGACGCTGCCGGTATACATACCGCGAGACCGCTGCTCGATTTCGCCGATCGCTTCCATGGCGCGGATCTTGGGCGCGCCGGTGATCGAACCGCACGGGAACAGCGCATGGAGGACGTCGAGGGCGTCGCGGCCTTCGGCCAGCTGCGCAGTTACGGTCGAGGTCATCTGCTGCACGGTCGGGTAGTGTTCGACGCGAAACATCTCGGGCACGGCAACGCTTCCCGTAACGGCCACGCGCGACAGGTCGTTGCGCAGTAGGTCGACGATCATCAGGTTTTCGGCACGTTGCTTGGGGTCGTTCGCCAGCAGCGCGGGGTCGGCGTCGGGCGCCGCCGTACCCTTCATCGGCCGCGTGGTAATCTTTCCGTCTCTTAGGGCAAAGAACAGCTCGGGCGACAGCGACAACAGCCAGTGCCTGCCCGTCGCGACGACGGCGCCATAGGGGCTCGCGGCCCGCGAGCGCAGCCCGGCATAAAGCGCAAGGGGGTGCCCCGCGGTTGCAACTGCGGCCCGGAAAGTCAGATTGGCCTGATAGATGTCGCCTGCCGCGATCAGCGCCTTCACCTGCGCAAGCTGCGCCTCATAGGCCTCCCGCGAAAGGTCGGGCGTTGGCGTACTCAGCCAGGCACCTGCCGGATCGGGGAGTAGCGGCGCCATGCCGGCAGGGTCGATTGTCCGAAAACAGCGAAACAGCCCGAACCAGAGCAATGGCGCATCGGTCGGCACAGCACTTGCCAGCTTTGGCTCCAGTGCGGCACCCGCCTCGTAGGCGAGATAGCCCGCCGCATGCAGCCCGCCGCGCGTCGCCGTGCGCAGGGCCTCGAGCGCGGTCCTCACTTCGCCGGGTTGACGGGTCGTCACGATCTCGACCGGGTCGGTATAGAGCCGCGCTGACGCGGCAGGACCCGCACTGGCATCGTCGAGCAGGACAAAGGGCGGCGCAAAACTCACTATTTCCTCTTGGCATTCCCAGCGCGTGCTTGCCAGCCCATGTCTGCCGCGCGCATGATGCGGCCATGGTTGCCAGTGTCTTCGACTTGTTCAAGATCGGCGTCGGTCCTTCGTCCTCGCACACAATGGGGCCGATGACGGCCGCCGCCGATTTTGCCGCGGGGCTGGTCCATGATGGCGTGTTGGCGAAGGTCCGGCGGGTCGACGTGGCGCTCTATGGGTCGCTGGCCCTGACCGGTAAGGGACACGCGACCGACCGCGCCCTCTTGCTTGGCCTTTCGGGTGAGCGTCCGGCCAATTTGTGCCCGGACCGCGCCGATGCGATCGTTGCCGCAATACGCGCCACGCACGAGCTCGAGCTTGCCGGGACGCACCCTGTCGCCTTCGACGAGGCGCGCGACCTTCGTTTCCTCCAGAAGGAACGCCTGCCTTTCCATTCGAACGCGATGCGCTTTGCGGCCTTCGATGCTGCTGGCGCGCAAGTCGCCACTTGCACGGCTTATTCGGTCGGCGGTGGCGCTGTCGTCTATGAGGCGGACATTGCCCGCAATGCCCCGCCAGAGGGCCTTGTCGATGTGCCACACCGCTTTTGCTCGGGCGACGATTTGCTCGCGAGAGCGCACGCTACGGGCAAGTCGATCGCCGAACTGATGCGCGAGAACGAGTTGGTTGCGTTGTCGGCCGAAGAACTGAGCGCCCGGTTGAGCGCGATTCGCAGCGCCATGTCCGCCTGCATCGACCGGGGCGTGGCGATCGGCGGCATCCTGCCCGGGGGGCTCGAGGTCAAGCGGCGCGCCCCCGACATCCTGCGGCAATTGGTCGAGCGACAGGAACGCGCGCTTGCTGACCCGCTGACTGTAATCGACTGGGTGAATCTCTGGGCGCTCGCCGTCAATGAAGAAAATGCAGCGGGTGGCAGGGTGGTGACGGCCCCGACGAATGGCGCAGCTGGCATCGTCCCCGCAGTGCTGCGCTACTACGAGCGTTTCGCGCCCGGTGCGTGTAGCCGGGGTTCGGAGGACTTTTTGCTGACGGCGGCGGCCATCGGCTCTTTGTTCAAGGAAAATGCCTCGATTTCGGGCGCCGAAGTCGGCTGCCAGGGTGAAGTCGGCGTCGCTTGCTCGATGGCGGCGGCGGGGCTTGCGGCCGCCCTCGGCGCCACGCCGATGCAGGTCGAAAACGCGGCCGAGATCGGCATGGAGCATAATCTGGGTCTGACCTGCGATCCGGTGGCGGGCCTTGTCCAAGTGCCGTGTATCGAGCGCAACGCCGTCGGCAGCATCAAGGCGATTGAGGCGGCGCGGCTGGCAATGCTCGGGGACGGTACGCATCGGGTTTCGCTCGACCAAGTCATCGAGACGATGCGCAAGACCGGCCTCGACATGAACGAAAGATATAAAGAAACCTCGCTCGGTGGCCTTGCTGTCAATGTCGTGGAATGCTGAGATGGTGAAGGCCACGGATCGTCGCACAGAGCTGCTGGACCGGCTGGCTGACCATGTGCTCGCGCAGGGATTATCGGCCTCGAGCCTGCGCCCGCTCGCCAAGGCGGCCGGAACGAGCGACCGCATGCTGCTGTACTACTTCCCCGACAAAGGCGCGCTGATTGCCGCCGTGCTTGAGGTCGTCGCGGCGCGGATGGTCGTGCTGCTCGATGCCCGCACCTCGGCAGGGCCGTTACGCTTTGCCGCTCTGAAGGCGGCGCTGCTCGATGTCGTTTTTGCCGAGGATATGTGGCCCTACATGCGGCTGTGGCTCGAGATGGCCTCGCTTGCCGCGCTCGGTGATCCGGTGTTCCGGGCGGTCGGCGAACAGCTCGGCCACGGCTTCCTCGCCTGGGGTGCAGCGCAGCTCGACAGCGTGGACGAGGCAACGCGCGACGTGGAGGCGGCGCGCCTGCTGGTTGCGATCGAGGGGACATTGCTACTGAAGAGTGTGGGGCTGGAGGCAATCGCCCGCCGGGCCGGCTAGCGGCGCCGCAGAACGATCGCCAGCATAAGCGCGATGCCCGTGCCCGATAGGATCGCGGCTGCCCCCGCCAGCACGGTTGCCGGATCGGCGACATGATCGCCTCCTTGTTTACGGCCATGCTCTGGTTGAATGTAGCGTTCGCTACAATATGCAAGATAGGGCTGTCCTACCGCTTGCCCTTTGTGCTTAGCTGCCGTGATGACCCATCACTTTTCACCTCGCTGCGCACATTCCGCGTTGCAAGCGACTCGATTCACCCGCACGGCGCGAGCCCGTAGGGTGACTTTCGTGACCTTCGCGCTCCTCGCAATGGCGGCGCCCGCTGCGGCCCAGACCGCGCTGACGCCCGTAGATTCGCCGGTCAAAGCGCGCATCGACCGCATCTTGAAGGCGACGCCGCTGATCGACGGGCACAATGACCTGCCCTGGGAACTGCGCGAGAAATATGCATCGAAGGTCGAGACGACTGATGTCGCCGCGAATAGCGACAAGCTGCCCCAGCCATTGCAGACCGACATGGCGCGGCTGCACGCGGGCCGCGTCGGTGGACAGTTCTGGTCGGTCTATGTGCCCGCGGAAATGACCGGCGGCGTGGCGGTGCAGGCAACGCTCGAGCAAATCGACATCGTAAAGCGGCTGGCCGCCCGTTACCCGGCGGATCTCCAAATCGCGACCACGGCAGACGATGTCGTGCGCATCCATAAGATGGGCCGTGTCGCCAGCCTGATGGGCATTGAGGGCGGGCACCAGATCGGCAACTCGCTCGGCGTTCTGCGCCAGATGTTTGCGCTTGGGGTCCGCTATATGACTCTGACGCACTTCCTCAATAACGACTGGGCCGACTCGGCGACCGACGACCCGAAGCACAATGGCCTGACACCGTTCGGCCGCAGCGTGGTCGGCGAAATGAACCGGCTGGGGGTGATCCTCGATCTCAGCCATGTGAGCCCCAAGACGATGGCCGATGCGCTCGACACAACCAAGGCGCCGGTCATATTCTCGCATTCAGGTGCACGCGCCCTCAATGACCATCCGAGGAACGTGCCCGATAACATGCTCAGGCGCCTGCCTGCTAACGGCGGCGTCGTGATGGTCAACTTCTATCCAGGCCATTTGTCACAGGCCGTCACGGCATGGAACGCCCAGCGCGCGGGAACGGAAGCAGGCGCCAAAATCCTGTTCAACGGCCAGCCGGAACGGCTCAAGGCGGCGATGGCGGCATGGGACAAGGACCATCCGAAGCCGGTCACCGTGATCGGGGTGGTCGCCGACCACATCGATCAAGTGGCCAATATCGCCGGCCATGATCATGTCGGACTGGGCGGCGATCTCGACGGTATCGGTGGCGATTCGGTCGTTGGCCTAGGCGGCGTCGACGGCTATCCGCGCCTATTCGCCGAACTCATCGGGCGTGGCTGGAGCGATACCGACCTCGCCAAGCTCGCGGGCGGCAACATCCTGCGGGTCATGCGCGGCGTGGAAGCCACCGCCGTTGCGATGAAGGGCAACGCGCCCATCATCGCAACGGTTGATCGCAACTAATCAGTCGGCAAATGTTCAGATCGTCTGCACGCTTTAGTAATTGGTTCCACAACTGGGCGCTATTCTGAGCGGCTCTGGACCGCGATCGCGGGATAGTCGCTGAACACGCCATCGACACCGAGCGCGTAAAACTGCTTCAGCTCAGCGGCGAGATCCCCGTGCACCTTGGCACCGCCGTCTTTACAGAGCTCAAGCGGCAAGAAGGCGTTTTCGGCGCGAAAAGTCCAGACATGGACCTTCAGCCCGGCCTTGTGCGCGTCGGCAACAAGCGTCGTCGGCGCCGCCGACCGGCCCATGCCGTCGCGTGGAACGATCAGGCTCTTGGTCACGCCCACGGCATCGGCATAGCGCGCCACATCGGCAAGACCAGCGGGCGTCACCATGGTCGTCGATGACAGGGCGGGACGGTCTGCGGGATGGCCGCTCCCATCGATCAGCTGTACGAGACGAAGCTTGGTGACCTTGCGCAAGCGCTGCAAATTGCCAACCTCGAACGACTGGATGAACACAGGGTCGGTCTTCTTGGTATAGCCCGCCTTCTTGAGCGCCGCGAGCAGCGGCGCTTCCATGTTCATGCCCAGCCCGTCGAAGTAAGTGCCGTGCTTGATTTCGGGATATACCCCGACGCGGCCGTGTGTCGTTGCCGCAAGCGCCAAGATTTCGGTAAAGGTCGGAATCTGGAACTGGCCATCATAAGGCCGGTTCTGCGGGCGCAATTCGCCAAGCCGTTCGCGGGCGCGCAGCGTTTTCAGTTCGGCCAGCGTGAAGTCCTCGGTGAACCAGCCGGTCACCTTGTGCCCATCGATTGTCTTGGTCGCCTTGCGCGCGGCGAATTCGGGATGGGCGGCGACATCGGTTGTACCCGAAATCTCGTTCTCGTGCCGCGCAACCAGGACGCGGTCCTTGGTCATGACCAGGTCGGGCTCGATGAAATCGGCACCCACTTCGATCGCGCGCTGATAAGAGGCGAGCGTATGTTCGGGCCGCTCGCCGCTAGCGCCGCGGTGGGCAATGACCAGCGGTTGGATCTGTGACGTCGATGGGGAAAGGGCGGCAGCGGCAATCATGGCGATCCAATGGAGCATGGACGTCTCCTCTTGTCACCCCCTGACACACGCGTCATGTCGCGCGTATGACAGTCACGCCCCCGATGCGCGCCGCCATCATCCCGGTTACGCCGCTCCAACAGAATTGCACGCTCTTGTGGTGCACGGCGACGATGCGCGGGGCATTCGTCGATCCGGGCGGCGACCTGCCCCGGCTGAAGGCTGCAGCGGCGCAGGCGGGCGTCACGATCGAAAAGATCCTGATCACCCACGGCCACATCGACCATTGCGGTGAAGCGGGGACGCTGGCGCAGGAACTCGGCGTCAGGATCGAGGGGCCGCACGAAGCCGACCGGTTCTGGATCAGCCGCCTTGACGACGAGGGGCACAAATACGGAATTCACGGTCGGCTTTTCGAACCCGACCGCTGGCTCGACAATGGCGATATGGTGACGGTTGGCGACCTGACACTCGATGTCTATCACTGCCCCGGTCATACACCGGGCCACGTCATCTTTCATCACGCGCCATCGGGCGTGGCCATGGTTGGTGATGTCCTGTTTCAGGGATCAATCGGCCGTACCGATTTCCCGATGGGCAATCACCAGGATTTGCTCGATGCCATCGTCACCCGGTTGTGGCCGCTTGGGGACGCGACGAACTTCGTGCCCGGACACGGCCCCATGTCGACCTTTGGTTACGAGCGCGCGACCAACCCTTATGTCGCCGACCGGGTGCTGGCGCGCGCCTAGCAGGAATGCTCGAAAAGGAAATATTGTCCGACAAGGGTAGGGCCGCCGACCACAGCCTGCAGCGCCTTATCCGCGACCCTCAGCCCTCTAACCCAGCCGCACTTGATGCATCTGTGCCGGCTGCGGCGTCAGATAGGGGATCGCGATTGCAAGCCCGGCAAGGCCCAGTGTCACCAGCATCGTGACCAAAATGCCGATGGCGCGCCCCGGCTTGAGCGTGCCGGTCATGCCCAATCCGTGCAGCACGCGCGCCAGCAGATAGGCACCAGACACGAGCCACAGCCACATCGGGCTGCCCATTGCGAGCTCGACAAGGCCGAGCAGGATCAGCACGAACGGCGTGAATTCGACATGGTTCGACTGCGCCCGCATGGCCGCGATCAACATGTCGTTGCCGCCATCGCCCATGTTGATCTTGTATTTGGTGCGAACCTGGCCGCAGCGGATGGCGAGCCACAGATTGATCAGCGCTGCGCCGCCCGCCGCAGTCAGTGTAATCGGCAGAATGATCATGTTTTGAGTCCCCAAATTGAACTGCCGCATCTGGCACGCGCTGCCTGCGCTTGCAACGCGGCGGTAAATCGGTATAGGCGCTCGCCTTCGCTCGCGGGCCGCTTTGTCCCAGGCGTATCGGGTTGTCGTGCCCGTTTCGCCAAGAGCCCGCCTTAAGAATTTCAGGATTTAGACATGGCCGTTCCAAAGAGAAAAACCACGCCGTCGAAGCGCAACATGCGCCGCAGCCACGACAGCCTGACGCCGGCGTCCTATCAGGAATGCCCGAACTGTGGCGAACTGAAGCGCCCGCACAACCTATGCGGCGTATGTGGCCACTATAACGGGCGCGAGATCGTTTCGGTCGACGCGTAAGCCGAAAGGACGGAATCGACGGTGTCCTCAGCCCGGCGAATCGCCATCGATGCGATGGGCGGTGATGTCGGACCCGGCGTCATGGTCGCCGGCGCCGCACTGGCAAAGGCCCAGTGGCCTACGCTCGAATTCACCCTTGTCGGTGACGAGGCCGCGATTCGCGCCGAACTTGCCGCCTTTCCTGCCCTCGCTGGATCGGAAATCGTCCACGCCGCCGATGTGATCGGCGGCGACGAGAAGCCCGCGCAGGCGATCCGCCGTGCCAAGACGTCGTCGATGGGCCTCGCCGTTGATGCCGTGAAGACCGGCACAGCATCTGCCGCCGTGTCTGCCGGCAACACCGGCGCACTGATGGCGATCGCCAAGATCGCGCTGCGCACGATGCCCGGGATCGACCGGCCGGCACTGGCCGCGCTTCTTCCCAGCCTTGGTGAGACTGACCATGTCATGCTCGACCTCGGCGCCAATACCGAGTGCGACACACGTAATCTCGTCGAGTTCGCGGTGATGGGCGCGGCCTATGCGCGCTGCGCGCTCGGGCTCGACAATCCTAGGGTCAATTTGCTCAACATCGGGACCGAGGAACTGAAAGGGACCGAGGAGATCCGCGAGGCGGCGGGGCTGTTGCGTGAGGCGACCGACCTGCGGATGCGATTCGGTGGCTTTATCGAAGGCGACAAGATTTCGCGTGGCGATACCGATGTGGTTGTCTGTGACGGCTTTTCTGGAAACATCGCGCTCAAGACGATGGAGGGTACGGCGCGCTTCGTCACCGACCTGTTGCGCATTGCCTTCACCAGTTCGATCCGTTCGAAGTTCGGCTTTCTGGTGTCGAAGCCCGCAACCGAATTGCTGCGGCACCGGCTTGATCCGAACAATCATAATGGCGCGGTTTTCCTTGGCCTCAACGGCATCGTCGTCAAGAGCCATGGCAGCGCCAATGTGAAGGGCGTTGCCAATGCCATCGGCGTGGCCGCCAAGCTGGTCGCCAACGACATCACGCGCCGCATCACCGAGGATCTCGGCAATTTCGCTGGCCATCGGGCGCTGACCTCAACGCTTTCGGTTGCGTCGGTGCCCCCAAAATGAGGCGTGCCGCCGTCTTTGGCACTGGCTCTGCGCTGCCAGTGCGCCGTGTTTCGAACGCCGAACTCGCCGAGACCGTCGACACGTCCGACGAATGGATCGTCGAGCGCAGTGGTATTCGCTTTCGCCACATTGCAGGGGAAGGCGAGACGACGTCGTCGCTCGCCACCGATGCGGCACGGCGGGCGCTGGCGGCGGCAGGCATGTCTGCCACGCAGATCGACCTCATCGTGCTGGCAACGGCGACGCCGGACCAGACTTTTCCCGCCAGCGCCACGCTCGTGCAGGCAGCGCTCGGCATCGACGATTGCGTCGCCTTTGACGTGGGGGCCGTCTGCTCGGGCTTTCTCTACGCCATGTCGGTTGCCGAAAGCATGATTCGCGCCGGTTCGGCGACAAACGCGCTGGTCATCGGCGCGGAAACGTTCAGCCGCATCCTCGACTGGGAAGACCGCGCAACCTGCGTCCTGTTCGGCGATGGTGCCGGGGCAGTGGTGCTAGGCGCCTGCGAGGACGGGCGCGGCGTCCTGTCGGCCAGGCTCCATGCCGACGGCCGGCACAATCAGCTCCTCTATGTCGATGGCGGCCCCTCGACGACCGGTACGGTCGGCAAGGTGCGCATGAAGGGCCGTGAAGTCTTTCGCCATGCAATCACCAATCTGGCGAGCGTCATGGGCGAAGTGCTTGAGCAAGCAGGCATGACAGTCGCCGATGTCGACTGGGTCGTCCCGCACCAGGCCAATGCCCGCATCCTCGATGCCACCGCAAAGAAGCTGGGCCTAGCGCCCGAAAAGGTTGTGGTGACCGTGGCCGACCATGCCAACACGTCCGCGGCGTCCGTGCCGCTTGCGCTTGACGTGGCGGTTCGCGACGGTCGCATTCAGCCGGGCGACATCGTTGTCCTCGAGGCTATGGGTGGCGGGTTCACCTGGGGCGCCGCTATTTTGCGCTGGTAATTTGACCGGGCGTTGTCGCCGTCTACAAAAGATGCTTTACGTCGTGTCCTAACCGCCAGCACTCCGGGGGGAAGAATGGCAAAAATCGGTAACCTAACGCGTGCAGACCTTGCTGAATCCATTCATCGAAAGATCGGACTTTCGCGCGCCGATTCTTCGGGATTAGTAGAAGCCATTTTGCGCCATATGTGCGAGTCTCTTTCGAACGGTGAGAATTTGAAGATTGCCGGGTTCGGGACATTTATCCTGCGCGACAAAACGCAGCGCATCGGCCGCAACCCGAAGACCGGGGTTGAGGTGCCGATCGCGCCGCGCCGCGTGCTGACGTTCCGCGCAAGCCAGATCATGCGCGACCGCATCGTCGAGGCAGGATAGACCAGAGTGGCTGAGAGCGGCACCGGCAAGAGCGACAGTGCTTTTCTTACCATTGGCGAGCTCGCGACCGAGCTTGGCGTGCCGCAACATATCCTCCGCTACTGGGAAACCCGCTTTCCCCAGTTGCGACCAATAACTCGGGCCGGCAATCGCCGCTATTACCGGCCCGAGGACGTGGCGCTTGTGCGTCGCATCGATGCCGCATTCAATCGCGATGGCTATACGATCAAGGGCGTCCAGAAACTGCTGGCCGGCAAGGAGGCGCTCGCGCCTGCAGCACGGCCACTGGCTGAGCCCAAACCCATGTCGTTGTTGGCCGATCTGAGGCGCATCCGCCAGACGCTTTCCGACGCGATCAAGGCCTAAAGCGTCTTGGCGAGGATGAAGTCATCGCTCGCGGCGAATCCTTCGAAGACCCAGCGCCCGATCGTCTCGAACCCACGCGCCGCGTAGAATTTCTGCGCGGGTCGATTTTCGACATAGACGCTGAGGGTCAGGCGTTTGGCGCCTCTTGCCCGTGCCTCGTCCTCCACGGCCTGGAACAGCTTCGATCCCCAGCCCCCGCCATGCCATTTCGACAGCATGTAGAGGCGCTTGAGCTCGAAATCGGTGGCGCTATCGGTGCCGGGGAGCGCTGCTGGAATGGCCATGGCATAGCCCACAGGGCAGCCAACTGCTTCCTCGACCAGCCAGGCCGCCTTGTCGGGATCGGCGAGTTCGCGGGCATACCAGCCGGGCGCATGGTCTGCCATCAGGTAGCGGACGACTTCATTGCCATCATGGTCGTTGGCAAAGCTTTCGATGAAGGTCGCGCAGCCGATCAGGCTGAGCTTGGCGGCATCGGCGACGCTGCCTCGACGCAACTGCATCAATCGTCGGGTCCGAGCGCTGCATCGAGGTCGCGAGGCCGGATGAATCGCGTCAGATGGCCCTTGCCGCTGGCGACGTCGGTCCAGCGCTCGACATCGAAGATCAACTCCGCAATGCTCGCCGTCGGGAATTTCTCTTCTACATCGTCACGTAGCGCTTCTTCGCCGGTGTCGGGCACGAGCATCAGGATCAGGTCCTCGAGCCCGGGATTATGCCCGCATATCAGCAACCGTTCCACGCCATCGGGCTGGTCATGGACGACGTCGAGCAAGGTCACGCACGAGGCAAGATAAATGCGCCGGTCCCATTTCGGGTGGAGCGTCCGGCCATAGCCTTCCCACACTCCATCGAGCGTATCGACACAGCGCACTGCCGGTGACGAGACCACCGCGTCGAATTCCAGCCCGATACGTTTCATATGCGCGCCGACGACCGCTGCGCCGCGCTTGCCGCGCGCGTTGAGCGCCCGGTCGAAATCCCGGGCCACCGGGTCGTCCCAGCCCGATTTGGCATGGCGGAGCAAAGTCAGGGTCTTCATTATTGTTCCTGATGCACCAATGGCGTGACGGTTGGAAGACGCGATGCGACTCGCACGACGGCTTCGTTCAACGTCATGCGGCTGACTGGCGTCCCTTCGGGAAATGCGGTCAGCAGGCGCGACGGCACGGCCGCCGACAGGATGACGAACGCGCCGTGGTCATCTGCGCGCCGGATAAGCCGCCCGAAGGCCTGCGCCAGCCGCGCCCGCACGATGCGGTCGTCGTGCGCGCTGCCGCCGTTTGCCGCGCGCCGCGCAGCGTGCAGCACGGTTGGGCGGGGCCAGGGAATGCCCTCCATCACCACGGTGCGCAGAGAGATACCCGGCACGTCCACGCCGTCGCGCAGCGCGTCGGTGCCGATCAGGCTGGCGCGCGGGTCGTCGCGAAATATATCCACCAGCGTGCCGGTATCGATCGGGTCGACATGCTGGGCATAGAGCGGCAGCCCGTCGCGGGCGAGCCGGTCGGCAATGCGGGCGTGGACCGCGCGCAACCGCCGGATCGCGGTAAACAACCCCAACGTCCCGCCCCCCGATGCGGCGATCAGCCGGGCATAGGCATTGGCCAGCGCCCCCATGTCGCCGCGTGTCACGTCGGTCACGATCAGCACTTCGGACTGTGCCGCATAGTCGAACGGGCTTTTCACGGTGAACACGGCCGGCGGGTGTGCCAGATGGTTGGTGCCGCTCAGCGCCTCGGCCTGCGCCCAGTCGCCACCGCCGGTCAGCGTCGCTGACGTCATCAGCACGCCATGCGCGGGTTTGAGCACTGTGTCGGCAAAGGGCCGCGTCGGATCGAGCCAGTGGCGATGCAGCCCGATGTCGAGATCGCGCCCCTCGATTCGGCTCACGGCCAGCCAGTCGACGAAATCTGGATCGGTCGGGCCACCAACGCGTGCCAGCATCGACAGCCACGCCGCGACCGTATCGCGCCGCCAGCCGAGCGAAGCGATAGCGCCCTCGATCCGCGCCCGCGCCGCGCTGTCGAGCCAGTCGGGCGGATCGTCCAGCACCGCTTCCAGCCGCCTGCCGAGCGCGACCAGCGGACGCAGCAGGCCATCGAGTGCGGCCGCCGCTGCTGCGGCCGCCTCGATCGTCGCCCCATCGAGTTCGGCGGCTTCGGTTTCCAGCCCGTATCCGGCGTCCTCGGCCGTGCTACGCGCGTAAACCAGCCCGCGCAGGGTCGAGAGTAAGGTCTCGACTGGCCCGAACGGAGACCCTTCCGCAATACGCGCCAGCCACCCGTCGGACGGCAGCGCTTGGGCAGCGGTCGTGGCGGCGCTAATCGCACTCGCGCCTTCGGCGTCGTAGCTCGCGACATCGGCAAGCCGCGCCGACAATCCGCGCCGGCGGCCGCGCGACGTGCCCTCTGGACCGATCACCCAGCGGCGCAGCTCGATCGCTTCCTGCCCGGTCAGCGCGGCAGCGAAGGTCGAATCGGCCGCGTCGAAGACATGATGACCCTCGTCAAACACGATCCGGGTCGGCCGGTTGGCGGCTTCGCGGCCGCGCGCGGCGTTGATCATCACCAACGCGTGGTTGGCGATCACGATGTCGGCATCGGCACTTGCGCGCGCACTGCGCTCGATGAAGCAGCGGCGGTAATGCGGGCAGCCGGCATAGATGCACTCGCCGCGCCGGTCGGTAAGGGCCGTGCTGCCGTTGCGGCGGAACAGCGTCGGCAGCCAACCGGGCAGGTCTCCGCCTACCATGTCCCCGTCGCGGCTATATACCGCCCATCGCGCGACAAGCTGCGCAAGCACGGCCGCCCGTCCCGAAAACCCGCCTTGCAATGCGTCTTCCAGATTGAGCAGGCACAGGTAATTCTCGCGTCCCTTGCGCACAGTCACCCGCGCGGCGCGTTGGGCAGGATCGGGATAAAGCCGCATGGTCTCGGCATCGAGCTGGCGCTGCAGCGCCTTGGTGTAGGTCGACACCCATACGGCGCCGCCCGCGCGCTCGGCCCAGAGCGAAGCAGGCGCGAGATAGCCCAGTGTCTTGCCAATGCCCGTGCCGGCCTCGGCCAGCACCATATTGGGTTCGTCGCGGCGCATCCGTGGCGCAAAGGCGTCGCTGGCGGCCACGGCATAGGCCTGTTGTCCCTCGCGGACTTCGGCGCCGCGTCCGGTCAGCGCATCGAGACGGGCCAGCGAATCGGCACCGGCGACAATTGCGGTACGGGGTGCAGGGCGCGGCGCCTTTTCCTCCCATTCGGGCAGCCGGGCGAACAGCCCGCGCTCGGCCTCGGCGGGCTTGGCAAGACTTCCCAGCACAATCCCTGCCCAGGGCCAGCGTAGCCGCTGCAGGGTCGCGGCAACGCTCCAGGCGCCGTCACGCTCGGGCCAGCCCGCATCGCCCAGCCGCGCCACCAGCACGGCTGCCGCCTCACGCAACAGCGCTGCCGCGCCCGCTTCGTCGGCTGGAGGCGCCAAGCCCGCTGCCTCGGCCAGCCCCTTGACCGTCGGCACCACGAAGCGCGCTGGATGGAGGAAGGCGAAGAGCTCGAGCAGGTCGAGCCCCGACAATTCCGGATAGCCCAGCCGCTGCGCCACCAGCGGTGCGTTCAACATAATGACCGGAGTTTCCCCCGCGCGCGCAATCGCGTCACCGCGCCCGATCCGCTGCGTGCCGCTGTCATCGGCAATCCAGATGCCGCCATGGCTGGCGTAAAGGGCGGGATGCAGCAGCGAGGTCACGGCAAAACTATGGGGAGGGCGGAACAGAAAGTAAACGAGGCTTGCCACCCCCTAATGCTTGTCGGCTGCATCCATTGTTATGGGCCGAGAGCGCCATGGCTTGCGTGGCATCGAGCCACACGCCAAGGCAGCTGGTGTTATGACGATGACCAATCCCGCCGCCCTCCGCGCCCCAGCCCTCGCCTCCAAGGCCTGGCCCTATGAAGAGGCGCGCAAACTGCTGAAGCGCTACCCTGACGGCAAGCCCCCCAAGAACGGGCAGGCCGCGCCGGTCATCTTCGAGACAGGCTATGGCCCGTCGGGGCTCCCGCACATCGGCACCTTCAACGAAGTGTTGCGTACGACGATGGTCCGCCATGCCTTTCAGGCGATGAGCGACGCACCGACGCGGTTGATCGAATTCTCGGACGACATGGACGGCCTGCGCAAGGTGCCGGACAATGTCCCCAACCAGGCGATGCTGGCCGAACATCTCGGCAAGCCGCTCAGCCGCATCCCCGACCCGTTCGGCAAGTTCGAAAGCTTCGCGCACCACAACAACGCGATGCTGCGCGACTTCCTCGACCGGTTCGGGTTCGAGTACGAGTTCATTTCGTCGTCGTCGCAATATGAAAGCGGTGCGTTCGACGAGGCCTTGCGCGGCATTCTGCGTCACTATGACGCGATCATGGGTGTCATGCTGCCGACGCTGCGCAAGGAACGCGCGGCCAGCTATTCGCCGGTCCTCCCGATCAGCGAGAAGACCGGCGTCGTGATGCAGGTCCCGGTCGAAGTCGTCGATGCCGAGGCGGGGCTGATCCGCTTCGAAGATCCCAGCTATGGCGGCGGCGGCGACATGGTCACGCAGAGCATCTTCGGCGGCAAGGCCAAGCTGCAGTGGAAAGTCGACTGGGCGATGCGCTGGGTCGCGCTCGGCGTCGATTACGAGATGTACGGCAAGGACCTGATCGACAGCGGCATCCAGTCGGGCAAGATCGCGCGCATCCTGGGCGGCCGCCCGCCTGAAGGGTTCGTCTACGAGATGTTCCTCGATGAGGCAGGCGAAAAGATTTCGAAATCGAAGGGCAATGGCCTGACGCTTGAGCAATGGCTCGAATATGGCACGCAGGAAAGCCTGTCCTTCTACGCCTATCGCGAACCAAAGAAGGCCAAGTCGCTGCACATCGGGGTCATCCCGCGCGCGGTCGACGAATATTTCCAGTTTCGCGGGAATTACGCAGAGCAAGCGCTCGAGCAGCAGCTCGGCAATCCTGTGCACCATATCCACAATGGCGCCGTGCCGGGCGAGGTGCCGCCGGTGACGTTTGGCCTGTTGCTCAACCTGGCAGGAGTGCTCGGGGCGGGCGCGACGGCGGAGCAGGTGCGCGGCTACCTGTCGAACTATGTGGCGGGGGCGATCACGCCTGAACTCGATGCGCTGATCAGCCATGCGCTGGCTTACAACCGCGATTACGTCGCGCCGACGCTTCGGCGTCGCAAGCCCGAGGGCGTCGAGGTGGCGGCGCTCGAACGGCTCGACCGCGAGCTGGAAGCCGTGCCGGCCGACGCGACCGCGACCGCGCTCCAGAACATCGTCTACGCCATCGGTAACGAAGGCGGGTTCGAGCAGCTCCGCGACTGGTTCAAGGCGCTGTATGAGACGCTGCTGGGCAGCAGCGCCGGGCCGCGCATGGGCAGCTTCATCGCGCTCTACGGCGTCGAGCCGTCGCGCGCGCTGATCAGGGAAGCATTGGACCAGGCGTAAAGCTTCGCCGCGCGAGCACGATTGCCGCAATCATGGCAGCCTCGATAAGCATCGGCGGGAAGGTCGTCGCAACCACGCCGTCGAGCGCGATGCTGACGAACCGCCCAGTCAGCGCCGTGCCCAGCAGCACCAGCGGGACGATCAGCGGCTTCGGATCGGTCCGCCATGCCCCGGCGAGCGCGAAGAGTCCGCCGGTCAGGAAAAAGGCGGGAAAGTCGGCGCGGGCGGTGGCCAGCCCTTGAATGCCGATCGGCGACAGCGCGAACTGCGCGGCCAACTTGGTCGGATTGAATAGAAAACCCAGTCCGATCAGAATGTTGAACAGGCCAGCCAGCCCGAGAACTCCCCGCATTGCTTGACGCATAATTATCCCTCTCCTGATCTAATGGCATTGCCAATGCCATTAGATCGGCCGATAGTCGAACCCTGATTGGAGAGGGGGGCGATAATGCGCGCACGGACCAAGATCTTGCTCGCCCTGGCGGGCATCATACTCACTGTTTTTGTCGCCTTCCGCTGGCAGCAGGCGACGATCGGTGCGGCGCTGTTCGAACGGGCCGTTGGCGAGCGCGTCGGCCGCGACAGCACGGCCGACCTGCCCGACGGGCTGCACGTCGCACTGTGCGGCACCGGCTCGCCGCTGCCCAATCCCGTCCGCGCGGGGCCGTGTACTGTCGTCATCGCCGGCAAGCAGGTCTTTGTCGTCGACATCGGCGAGGGGGGCGGGCGCAATATCAACCTCATGGGCCTGCCACTCGGGCGGCTATCCGGCGTGTTCCTGACCCATTTTCATTCCGACCATATAGACGGCATGGGCCCGCTTATGCTCACCCGCTGGACGGCGGGTACCAACACTTCCCCGTTGCCCGTTTATGGCCCGACCGGCGTCGACCGCGTCGTGGCGGGGTTCAATGCCGCCTACGCGATCGACGACACCTATCGCACCGGGCATCACGGCCCCGCGATCGCGCCGCCGACCGGTGCGGGCGGCATTGCGATGCCCTATGCACTGCCCGAACCCGGCCTGGGTGATGTGGTCGTCGTCCTCGAGAAGGACGGGCTGAAGGTCACCGCGATCCGTGTCGATCATGGCCCGGTCAAACCGGCGGTTGGCTATCGCTTCGACTACAAGGGCCGCTCGGTCGTGATCAGCGGCGACACGGCGAAATCGGCAACGTTGGTAGCCGCAGCCAAGGGCGCTGACTTGCTCGTCCACGAAGCACTGCAGCCAAAACTGGTGAAGATGATGACCGCAAGTTTCGCGGCGAAGGACATGAAGAACCTTGCCCAGATCACGCGCGATATCCTCAACTACCACACGACGCCCGAAGAGGCGGCGGAGGTTGCGAAGGCGACGGGTGCGAAGGAACTGGTGCTCAGTCACATCGTCCCGTCAATCCCGTCGAAACTTTTCTACCCGGCTTTTCTCGGCGATGCCGCATCGCGCTACGCGGGCCCGATCGTGGTGGGTGAAGACGGGATGATGTTCAGCCTGCCCGCAGGCAAAACCGATATCGTCCAGAGCCGATTGATGTAATCTGGTACCCTCCCGAAAGAGGAGACGCGTAAAATAGGGGAGGTCCTGATGAAACTGCCGATGAAGACGTCGCTGGCGCTGGGCATCGCTCTGCTTGCGCTCGCAGCGTGCCAGCGCACGGGCAGCATGAACGGCAAGACCGATGCCGATGTGAAACTGACCGCCTATCCTGAGCGGGTCTACTGGGGCGACACGCACCTTCATACCAGCAACTCGGTCGACGCCTTCGCCTTTGGAGCAAAGCTAGGGCCTGAAGATGCGCTGCGGTTCGCGCGCGGCACGGAAGTGACAGCGACCGGTGGCCTCAAGGCAAAGCTTGACCGGCCGCTCGACTTCCTCGTGATCGCCGATCACTCGGGCGGGCTGGGCGCGACGCAGGCGCTCTATGATGCGCCGCGCCTGTTCATCCGCGACCCTACCCTGCTGCGCTGGCATGACACGATGCATGAAGGGCCGGCAGGGCGCCTGAAGGTGACCGCCGAGCTGATCGACCTTGCCGGCCGCAACGCACTGCCTCCCGCGTTCCGCGATCGCGAGGGACAGAATAAACGGACGGCCAAGATCTGGACAACGCACAGCAGTATCGTCGAACGCTATAACGAGCCCGGCAAGTTCACCGCTTTCATCGGGTTCGAGTACTCGCTGATGCCGCGCGGCGACAATATGCACCGCGTCGTCATGTTCCGCGACGGTAAGGACAAGACCGATAAGGTCCTGCCCTATGATCCGGGACAAGGCGACGCGCCGGTCAGCCAGCTGTGGGACTATATGGACGCCTATCAAAAGGCGACGGGCGGGCAGGTGCTCGCCATTCCGCACAACAGCAATGTGTCGAGTGGATTGATGTTCGAGATGGTCGGCCCCGGTGGTGGGCCGATGACGGCGGCCTATGCCCGCCGGCGCGCAGGGCACGAGCCGCTGGTTGAGGTGACACAAATCAAGGGCGACAGCGAGGCGCACCCTTTTCTTTCGCCCAACGACGAATTTGCCGATTTCGGCAAGGCCGGCTGGGACATCGGCAACCTGACGATGCAGCGCAAATCAACGCCCGACATGCAGGCGGGCAATTACGTGCGTGAAGCGTTGAAGCGGGGCCTTGCCATCGAGGCGCGCACCGGCGTCAACCCGTATAAGTTCGGCCTGATCGGCTCGACGGACAGCCACACCGGCCTTGCGACGACCGATGAAAACAACTTCTTCGGCAAGCATTCGGGCGTTGAGCCTGGCCCCATGCGCGCGTCGGCTCCTCAGAATCTTGGCAACACGCAAGGGCGCTTTGGCTGGCAGTATCTGGCCGGCGGCTATGCGGGCGTCTGGGCACGGGGCAATTCGCGCAGTGCGATCTTCGACGCGATGCTACGCAAGGAAACCTATGCGACCAGCGGCCCGCGGATGACCGTGCGCTTCTTCGGCGGGTGGAATTTTGGTACCGATGCGCTGAAGGGCGACTGGGTCAAGGCCGCCTATGCGGCAGGCGTTCCGATGGGCGGTGACCTAAGCGGACCCAAGGGCGCGCCGAAGTTCATCGTTTCTGCGCTCAAGGACCCAATCGGCGCGAACCTTGACCGCGTCCAGATCGTCAAGGGCTGGATCGATGCGACCGGCACGCTGCACGAGAAGATCTTCAATGTCGTCTGGAGCAATCCCGAAACGCGCAAAGCTGTCGGCGACAAGCTGACGCCGGTCGGCGACACCGTCGATATTGCGACCGCGAGCTACAAGAATACCATCGGCGCCCCGCAACTGGCGACAGTGTGGACCGATCCCGAATTCAACGCGGCACAAAAAGCATTCTACTACGTCCGGGTGCTCGAAATCCCGACACCGCGCTGGGTGCTGTTCGACGCGCTGCGCTACAAGGCAAAGCTGCTGCCCGGCACACGCCTGAAGGACCAGGAGCGCGCCTATACCTCGCCGATCTGGTATCACCCCAAGGGATGACGCTTTGGGCATATGCCAGGCGGCTCGTGCGCGAGCCGCTAGTGCATTTCCTTGTTGCAGGCGCGCTGATTTTCGCCGTCTGGGGCGGCGGGGGCGACGTCGCCGACCGGTCGATCACGGTGAACGAAGCGCAGGTGCGTGCGCTGACCGAACAGTGGGAACAGCAATGGCACCGCCAGCCGACTCCTGCCGAAATCGACGGGCTGATCCGCGACCTCATCAAGGACGAGGTCTACTACCGCGAGGCGCTCCTTATGGGCCTCGACAAGGATGACCTCATCATTCGGCGGCGCCTGCGATCGAAGATGGAGTTTTTGGTCGCGGCGCAGGCCGAGAACGAGGCACCGAGCGACGCTGCCCTGCAGAGCTGGCTCGATGGGCACCGGCGCGATTATGCGACAGCCCCGGCGCTGAGTTTCGACCAGATCTATGTCGGCAGCGATATCGGCCGCGCTGCCACCGCGCTCGTGGACCTCGAAAAGGGCGCCGACCCGGCGCGCATCGCTTTGCCCCTGTCCGTGCCCCCAACGCTCGACAATGCGTCATCGGGGGATGTCGATCGCCAGTTCGGTGATGGCTTTGCCAAGGCCGTCGCCGTCCAGCCGCTCGGTCGCTGGGCAGGGCCTGTGGCGTCGGGTTTCGGGCAACACCTCGTCCGCCTGCGCAAGCTGACCCCCGGCGCGCTGCCGCCGCTGTCAGCCGTGCGCATGGCGGTCGAGAACGACTGGCGCGAGGCGAACCGCACAGCCCGAGAGAACGCCGCCTATCAGGCGCTGCTCGACGGCTACACCATCCGGATCGCCAAGCCCTGATGCGCATGTGGCTGTGGCTTGCCGTGCTTGGGCTGCTCGCTTCAGGCACCGCCCAGGCCGACGAGCTCCGTCCCGGCTATCTCGAAATCACCCAACACGACGCGCGAGCCTGGCATGTGCGGCTCAAGGCTCCGGTCAAAGGCGGCCTCGCCACGAACGCCAATCCGGCGATGCCCGGCTTCTGCACTGCAGGCCCGCCCGTCCGCAGTCTCGCGCAAGGATCGCTCTATTCGGACTGGCGCTACGATTGTGCGCAGTCGCTCGTCGGGGCAAAGGTCGGCCTGTCGGGCCTCGACAAGACCGTCACCGATGCGCTGGTGCGGATCGCGCCGCTGGGGCGCACGGTGCAGGCAGTGCGGCTGACAAGTGCGGCGCCCATGACCCAAGTGGCCGCCCGCGCCGGGTCCATGCAGGTAGCCGGCACCTATTTCGTGCTCGGCATCGAACACATCCTCAGCGGCTACGACCACCTGCTTTTCGTGCTGTCGCTGGTGCTGTTGCTCGGTAGCGGCTGGGTCGTCGCGCGGACGGTGACGGCCTTCACCATCGCGCATTCGATCACGCTGGTGGGCGCGACCTTGGGCTTTCTTGGTGTCAGCCAGCAGCCGGTGGAAATCTGCATTGCGCTGTCGATCGTCTTTCTCGCGGTCGAGGTGGTAAAGCGCGACACTGCGCAACCGCGCCTGTCCGAACGCATCCCTTGGGCGGTGGCCTTCCTGTTCGGCCTGCTTCACGGCTTCGGCTTTGCCGGCGCGCTGGCCGAAATCGGCATGCCTGAGGGCGAAGTGCCGGTGGCGCTGCTCACCTTCAACCTGGGGGTCGAGGCGGGACAGTTGGCGATCGTCGTCGTGGCTCTGGGTGTTCTCGCTCTGCTTGGCCGCGTCTCGCGTGGGATGCGGCGTATCTCCGAACGTTTTGCCGCCTATACGATCGGGATCACGGCCAGCTTCTGGCTGATCGCGCGCGCGGTCAGCTGATCCGCGTTGCCGACGATCGGAACAGCGGCCATGCCAGCTGTTCGGCGGCGGTCACCGGTGGCAAATTCTCGACACCGATCTCCGCTGGATAGCGGCGCGTGATCTTCGCCGTGCCGAACAGCACGTCCCACAAGAACAGCAGATTGCCGAAATTGCCCTTGTAGTTGGTGATCCCGTCCGACGCATATTTGCCGTGGTGCGCGCTGTGCGTCGCCGGGGTCGAGATCGTCCGCTCCACCACCCACATCACGGGCGACAGCCATTTGACTGCGTAAAGGGGCCGATCCCACGGCACATCCGAATGCGCGGCGATGATGACCAGCATCTTTACGCAGACGTACGGCACATAGACCGGTCCCAGGCCCAAATAGATCAGCGCGCCCGAAAACCACAGGCTGGGCATCGTCAGATAGTAGAAGAAGTTGTTCCGGTAGACGATCCGCACCGACATATATTCGCCGCTGTGGTGCGCACGGTGGAGATTGTAGAGCCACGCAAAGCTGTGCGATGCGCGGTGCCACCAATATTGCATCATGTCGTCGAAGACAAGGAACAGCGCGACCTGCGCGAGGATCGGCAGCCCTGCGAAGGCGTCTGCAGCATCGGGCACCGCGACCGCCATCAGCGCATAGGCCATGAGAAGGATCGCCGGCTGCGTCACCGTGAGCAGCACGACCGACCCCACCACCTCGACCCAGGCATCCGCGCGGGTCTGGTTCGGCTTGTGAAAGAAGTCCGTCCGGAACATCTCGACCAGCGCGAAGGCCAGGAAGATGCCGGGAACGATGAGCGCTTCGACCCTCATGCCGCGTCTCTGCGGGCCAGCCCCTTCTGCGCCATCCGCCATTTCATCTGGTCGAAGCGATCCTGCCCGTAAAAGGGCTCGTTGTCGAAAACCATCAGCGGCACGCCATAATGGCCGCCGACGCGCTGCGCATCCTGATTGGCCTTGATCGCCGTATCATAACGGTCGGGATTGGCGGCGATCTGCGCATCGAGCGTGGCGAGATCGAGTCCCGCGCGCTCGGTGGCGCGCGCCAGGTGATCGCCGACATGCCAGTCGCGCACCGTGCCGCCAAAGATCAGCGCGCTGACCTCGTCGAGGAAAGCCAGGCCCTTGTCCGCCTCGGTGGCAGCCTGCCCCAATTGCGTCAGGCGATAGATATAGGGCTGTTCCTTGGGATAGGTCCGCGTCGCCATGTCCATCACCACCGGGTCGGGGCTCGGCCAGCCAAAGGGCAGACCCAGGAACTCGGCGCAGCGAAAAATGTCGCGCATAAAATAGGGCAGCCACAGCGGGTCGTTCTTGTCGAAGAATTCGGGCTGGCGGACCGCGATCGGGTAGACGACCCGCACCTTGCACGCGACGTCGTAATCGCGCTCGAGCGCCACCAGACGCTTGGTCACGAAGTAGCTGTAGGGCGACCGGAACGACCAGTAGAGGTCGTAGCTCAGCGTCATGCCCCCGCCCCGCCCGACAGCGTGCCGCGCGTCTTGATGTTGAGCTGCCCCGCCAGGCCCGCCGTCCGATGGACCGAGATCGCCTGGTACTCGGGGTCGCGCACCATCTCCATCATCGCAGCGAGCGACGGATATTCGGCCAGTGCTACCATGTCCCACAGCTCTTCGACGTCGCCTATCATCAGGCCGGTGACGGGCCCTGCATAGCCCGCGGTCCCCCCGACCTTCTCGATGAAGGCGCGCACCGCCATGCCGTAGCGCAGATAGGCGGCAGCACCCGGGAGGTCGGCATCGCTGCCATCGGGGTATTCGGCCTTGTCCTTGAACTTCAGCAGGTTGACCATCACGAACGGCCCATCCTCAGCGCCGCCGAAAAAGGCCCTGCCCTGTTCGGCTGACGGCGTGACCCTATTGATGACGTTCATGGCATTGCGACCTCTAGGATGCAGTCGACGAACCCGGCGGGGTCGTCTTCCTGGATGAAATGCCCACCCTTTAGCGTGGTATGCCGCTGCCCTGCAGTCCCGGGGACGCGCCCGACGAACAGCGCCTCGCCGCCGCGCGTGATCGGGTCGCTGTCGCTGAAGCAGCACAGGAACGGCTTGTCCCAGCGGTCGAGCACGTCCCACGCCTTCAGCTGGTCGGCAACCGCGACATTGGGGCCCAACGGGACGAAGGTCGGGAAAATGCGGGCTCCGGCTTTGTAGCGGCCGTCGGGGAAGGGCGCATCATAAGCGGCGATTTCGGCGTCGGACAGGCCCCGCCGCGTCCCCGCTTTCACGATCCGCCCGATCGGAAACAGCGGGCTGTATTTTGAAAAGGCGCGCCAGATCGCAAAGGCGCGTGGCGCGGGCTGGCCAGCGGGAAGGCCACCGTTCGACAGCACCACGCCGTTGAACCGTTCGGGCAGTGCGGTGACTAGTCGCAAACCGATCAGCGACCCCCAGTCCTGGCACGCCAGCGTGATGTTCTTAAGGTCGAGCGTTTCGATCCAGCTGCGCATCCACGCCACATGGCGCGCATAGCTGTAATCGCTTTTCGCCATGGGCTTGTCTGATCGCCCAAAACCGATCAGGTCGGGTGCAACCACGCGCAGGCCTGACGCCGCAATGGGCCCGATCATGTGGCGATAAAGGTACGACCAAGTCGGCTCGCCATGCATCATCAGCACGACCGGGGCATCGCGCGGACCCTCGTCGACATAATGCACGCGCAGCGACGTGCCGTCCTGTGCGTCCGTGATCTGGGCATAATGCGCCGCGAACGGAAAATCGGGGATCGAGCCGAATGCGGCGTCAGGCGTACGCAGGACCTTCACCAGCTTTTCCCCTCATCCGTAACTATTGGCATATGCGATGCCATTTCCCGCCCTAACCGTCAATGCGCAGCCCGGCGGTCAGTCGGGCACTTTTGCCAATGTGCTGTCGAGCAGGAGCTTGACCACGGCCTGCGCCGTCTCGACCGGCATGGCCTGGTCATGGCGCAGCAACCGCCAGGTCTGGAAACTGAGGATCACATTTAGCGCCGCCGCACCGACCGGGTCTTGCGCAACCCGTGCCGGCAGCTGCGCTTCGACAATGGACGTCTCCATGGCGAGCATCCGCCGATAGTCCTGCATCAGATAGGGTGATTGAAAGCGCTTCAGATTGGCCGAGATCCGGTAGGGCAGGATCGCCTCGAAAACGCGCGCCCGCCGCTGCGCGATATCGGCAAGCCGCTCTTTCCAGTCATTGCCTGCGGGCGGCTGGACGATGATCGGCAAGACCCGGGCTTCGATGACCTCGCCCATCTCGCGGTAAAGCCCGTCCATGTCGTCAAAGTGGCGAAAGACTGACCGCAAGCCGACGCCCGCGACCTCCGCCACGCGCGCCGCGCTGGGGTTCACGTCGCCGCTGCCCACGATGTCGAGCATGGCGCTTACGATCTTGGCGCGGCTGGAACGACTGCGCGCCCGCCGACCGTCCGCGCAGTCGGCGGTGTCCCGGGGCGGGCGTACGTCGCGTTCAGCTGTGGTCATCGCGTCATTGTCACGGGAAATGACCGGGGTGACAAGCGCCGCCACGGCGACCGAGCCAAAGCTGGGCCGCGCGTGCGATTGTCTTGTCGTCAATCTGGTCGGGCAAAGAGCGCTCCCGACCGATTTTCCGTGCTGATAAGCCACTGAAAGCGCATGGACGGATTTAGAGTGCGCATCGCTTTGTAAACGGTGAGGTGCGGGCGTTTCTAAACGCCTTGCCCCGGCATTGAGAGCGCGCCGAAGTGTTTTTGGATGAGACGCGAGACGGGCGCCTTTCGATTGCATATTTCTGGAGCGAATGGCGGGACAAAGCCGGGTCGCCGGGCGTCATGCTCCACGACCGTCGCCACAGCTTTGCCAGCCATACCGCGAGCATATCCGAGATGTTGCCGACGTTCGACAAGTTGCTCGGTCATGCCAAGATCGCATCAAGAACGCGTTAAGCGTAACTTGATGACGGAGCGGTTTTGGAAGCGGCGGATCCGGTCGGGCGATTGACGGAGGGGAGGATTCAGCGCTGCACCTACGGGTAAAGATCAACGCATCGCTATGACCAGAACTGGCCGATTGCCGATCGGCAGATTATGAGGAGTTACCCCGCAATATATGCCCTTTGCGTCGGCCCCCGCTTCCAAGGTGGGCGTCAGGCTAAAAAAGCTGCGTCTGGTTCTAGAACCTCACCGCCACGCTCAGCCGCGCATTAATCGGCGCGCCGGTCGAAATGTTGTTGTCGTTGTGCGCCACCGGGAAATAGGTCGCGTCGGTTACATTCTCGACGTTGAGTTGCGCGTCGATCCGACCGGTCAACTTGACGAACAGCGCGGCATCGAGCCGCGTATAGGCGGGCAGTTCGGTGACATTGCTGATCGTCGCAAACTGCTTTGCCTGGTGATAGAGGCCGATGCCTATCCCGAACCGCGAGCTGATGTCGTATCGGTTCCATAGCGAGAATTGATGCCTGGGCACCTGCGCCACGCGGCGTCCAGCGGGAGCGGCCGCCGTCGCCTGCGTAATCTTGGCGTCGGTCAAGCCAAAGCCGAGGCTCGTCTGCCACTGCGGCGTGATCCTGCCGGTCAGGCCGAGCTCGAATCCCGTCGTCCGCTGTTGCCCGGTCAGCACTGTCGTACCCGCCACTGGCCCTGCTGCGCGTGTGTTGCTGCGGTCGAGGCGATAGGCAGCAACCGTCAGCGACAGATCGGGCCGAATGTCCCATTTCGCACCGATTTCGTAATTGTCGAAGGACTCGGGTTCGAGTGTCGCCAGCGTCGCGTCGAGCGACAGGAACTGGTCACCTGATTGCGGCAGGAAGGATTTGGAATAGCTGAGATAAACCGATGCCCGGGGTACCGGCTTGAACACAATCCCGACGCGCGGCGACCACAGCTTGTCTGCGCGCGTAAAAAACTCGGCGGTAAAGCTATTGGTGAAACCCAGATCGAAGCGGTCGTAGCGCAGTCCGGCGATTAGATCGACCTGCGCGCCCAGCCCGACCTGGTCCTGAATGTAGAACGACGTTTGCTTCAGCTTCGTCGCCACCGCGCGATTGCTGTTGACCGTCGCCCCGCGCACGAACGTCACCGACGGAATCGTGATCGGGTCAGTTAGCGCCACCGTCCGCCGCCGGTTCGCTGCCGACAGCACTAGTGGATCGAAAAACCCGTTGATCCGCTCATTGGTCGTGTCCTGCTGGGTATACTCGCCGCCAACGAGAATAATGTGGTCGATCCCGCCGGTCGCAACGCGCCATTCCAGATCAGCCTGCGCGATATAGCTCTGGCGCTGGGTCGGGTCTCGGTACGCCTCGATGCCGACCGTTGGCCCGCCCGCGCCCGGCATGACCGGCGTAGCAGCGAACGCGTTGGCATAGACCTTATCGTAATCGCCATACAGGCTTTGCGTAGAGAGCGTCAGGCTCTCGGTAAGCTTCGCCTCAGTCCGCAGGCGGAGCATGTGCGCTTCGAACTTCGCGTCGTTCAATCCCGGAACCCCAAAGAAGACAGCGCGGAACCCTGTCAGCGGCCCCGCAGGCATCGCCAGCGCCCCTGCGAATGCCGATGGAATACCGCGATCCACGACACGGTCGTCAAGCGCATATTCGTAGCTGAGCTGCACCTTGAACCGCTCTGCCAGTTGCGCACCGACCGTGGGATTGATGCCGAACCGCTGCCCGCCATAGGCATCGCGATGATTGCCGAGACTTTCGGAAAACGCATTCACCCGAAGCGCCGCCTGGCCGAACGCGACATTGGCATCGCCCGCGATATAGGCACTGCCGAAACTGTCGACCGATGCAGTCAAACTGCCCATCGTATCGTTTAAGATTGCACCCTTGGTCACCCGGTTCAATACACCGCCACCGCCGCCCCGTCCGAAGATCATCGCGTTGGGCCCCTTGTGCACCTCGACCCGATCGACATTGTAAAAGCCGCGATAATATTGGACGTCGTCGCGCAGGCCGTCGACGAAAAAGTCTGCCGTCGAGTTGTTGCCGCGAAGCGTGATCTGGTCGCGGTGTCCCTCACCCTGCCCAGACGACACGCCTGGGATATAGCGAACGAGATCGGCAATCGACCGTATTGCCTGGTCAGACAATTGCTGCTGGGTCACAACGGAGATCGACTGAGGCACGTCAAGAAGCGGCACGTCTGTCTTGGTGCCGCTCGTCGTTTCGATGGCGCGATAGCCCTCGGTCCGCCCGGTGACGATGATGGTGTCACGATCGGCAGTCTCTTCCGCCGACACCTCTCCTGGCGAAACCATGGCCAACGCCAATGCAACCGAACTCAACAACCCAAGCATTATGACAGCTCCTTCACCAAGGCAGCCGCTAACGATAATCATTCTCAAGTGCAACTATGCGCCGCGAGCCGAGCTTGGTCCTGCGGAAGCCGTCCGCAATGCAACGGTTGGGTGTTGAAAAATACTGGTGTGGCTTCTGCGCGATGTTGCGATGGGGATCCGAAAAACGTCCGTCGCTGACGGTCAAGTTTATCATGGCGTCCGATGCGCGTAACCGCCCCCAAAAAAGCGGACAGGCGACGATCCATAATGAGCGCTTCGCGCTGGCACGGTTTGACGTCGAAATCAGGTAGCAACCGTAGATTTGATTGGTTTTCGTGTTAAGCTTCTCGCTCAGCATGTTGGGAGATTAGCAAATGAACGTGGCATCGATTCTTCGCGAAAAGGGCAACACGATCATCTCGGTTCGTCCCGAAACGCCGTTGATGGAACTTGTCGCTACGATCGCGTCGCGACGCATCGGCGCGGTGCTCGTACTGGACGATACCGGCAGTCTTGCTGGCATTGTCAGCGAGCGGGACGTGGTCAAGGCGCTTGCCGCACGGGGGCCTGAACTGCACACGGTCAATGCCGGTGACGTGATGACCGCCAATGTCACGACGGTCTCGCCCTCGACCACGATTAATGAAGCCATGGAACTGATGGACCGGGGCTACTTCCGTCACCTGCCTGTGCTAGACGAAGATGCCTTGGTTGGAATTATCAGTGTACGCGATGTCGTCCGTGCAAAGATTGACCACCACGTCGAAGAAAATCAGACCCTGGTGTCGTATATAAATAATCGTGTTTAAAGTGTCAGTTGATAAACACGTGGTTGCGTGAATAAAGCCCAACCTGGGTCGGAACCTTTCGTACAGCGGCCTTTGTGTGTCGAGCGCGGCTCAGGCTTTGCCAACTTTCACGATAACAATAGTCGCGAGAGCCAAGAGAAGGATCGCGCTGGCCTCGAAGACGATATTTTCGGGTGCCATTTCTTTGCCCTGCAGGACGATAAGACGCGACAAAGCGGTGATCGCGATAAAGATCGGATAAACGAACGGCGAGCCGAGCCGCGTATAAAATACCGCGACCATTCCAATAACTTCCGTGTAAAGAAACATCAGCAGAATATCAGCAAGCGTGATCGTTTGTGCCCGCCATATGCCCATGAATTCGATGAGCGCAGCGCCGAGGGTCAGCAGTGCTATCGAGATCAGCAAGCCACTTTCGATCACCCGAAAGCCCGCCGTTGCGGAGTTACGAACTTTGGGCCCGAATTTTGGGTATCCCAGCGGCACGTCGATTTTCTCCTCACCAATCGGTTCAGGTGACTCTACGGCTAGGTTTTCTAACGGCATAACATGCCGGGTTATGCCTCGTTCTATCGGGCTGTTCCAGTGCCACGTTGAGCTCCTTTTCGGTTCCTCAGTCAACCCACTCGCGCGCTCGGACCTCGGCACTTTGCTGGCATGGGGGCGCAAAGCTGCCCGACGGCAACCGCGCCACTTGCGGCATTTCTCAAGCCGCCTCGTCGATCCCTAGAGCGGTCATCCATTCACTTCGGACTTCGATAGAATCTCGACGCGTTGCAAAGGGCACCTCGCCGGAACGCTGTTTGGCAATCGTGCTTGAACCGGGTTAGTGTTCGCAAACGCACTCATCTGGAGCAAAGCGCGCTGGCACAATATTTTGTCGACCTCGCCTCGACGCGCTACCGTTTTGATGGGCTGGCGCATGTCCTGGCGGTGGCGAGCCCCCTGCGCTCAGGCGACGAACTCGCAGGCCTCGCCGCGCAAAGCGCAGAACATCGCATAGCCGCACGCTTCGTTCTGGCCGACTTGCCGCTGAAGGCCCTTCTTGCCGAGGCTGTCGTTCCCTATGAGACGGATGAGGTCACGCGGCTGATTGTAGACGGCCACGATCAAGCCTGCTTTGCGGCGATTTCCACGCTGACTGTCGGCGAGTTTCGCGAATGGCTGCTTTCGAACGAGGTGGACGGCAACGATATCGCTAACGTCGTGTCGGCGATCACTCCCGAGATGGCGGCCGCCGTCTCGAAGCTGATGCGAAACCAGGACCTGATCGCCGTCGCCCGCAAGATCAGCGTCGTGACCAAGTTCCGCAATACGATCGGCCTCCCGGGCCGTCTTGCGGTCCGCCTCCAGCCCAATCACCCGACCGACGATCCGACCGGTATTGCCGCCTCGGTACTCGATGGGTTGCTCATGGGTGCTGGCGACGCCGTGATCGGCATCAATCCGGCGTCCGACAATATCGAGACCACGGCGACGCTGCTCAACCTGCTCGACGAGGTCCGCGTCGCCTACGATATACCAACTCAGTCGTGCGTGCTCACGCATGTCACGACGACCCTCGATTTGGTGAAGCGCGGTGCCCCCGTCGATCTCTGCTTCCAATCGATCGCTGGCACCCAGGCGGCCAATTGCGGCTTCGGCATCGATCTCGCCCTGCTCGCCGAGGCGCGTGAAGCAACGCTGTCGCTCGGGCGCGGCACTGTTGGCACCGATGTGATGTATTTCGAGACGGGGCAGGGATCTTGCCTGTCGGCCGATGCGCATCACGGCGTCGATCAGCAGACGCTGGAGGCGCGCGCCTATGCCGTCGCCCGCACCTTCTCTCCGCTGCTCGTCAACTCGGTTGTCGGCTTCATCGGGCCCGAGTATCTCTACGACGGCAAGCAGATCACGCGCGCGGCGCTTGAGGATCATTTCTGCGGCAAGCTGCTTGGCGTGCCGATGGGGGTCGACATCTGCTATACAAACCATGCCGAGGCCGATGGCGACGATACCGATTCAATCCTGACGCTGCTCGGCGTCGCCGGCGTCAACTTCATCATGGGCGTGCCCGGCGCCGATGACATCATGCTCAATTACCAATCGACCAGCTTCCACGATGCACTTTACCTGCGCGAGGTTCTTGGGCTCAGGCCCGCCCCTGAATTCGAGGCGTGGCTGGAGACGATCGGGCTGCGTGAAAACGGCCGAATTGTCGACTGGACTCCGCCAGCGTTCGACGCGAGCCAGATCTCGGCGCTGCGCCAGCTCGATGGCTGAGCTGCCTGCCCTGCGGCATCGGCTGGGCGCGCTCACCCAGGCGCGGGTCCTGCTCGGCCGTGCTGGCCAGTCGATGCCCACGCGCGCACTCCTCGACTTCCAGCTCGATCATGCCCGTGCCCGCGATGCTGTACAGACCAGCCTTGACGTAGCTGCGCTCGGGGCCGCGATCGGCAGACCCTTGACCGTGGTGCGCAGCCAAGCGCGCGATCGCACCGATTACCTAAGACGCCCTGACCTCGGACGCTTACTGCATCAGAACGATGCCGCGCTCATTCCCGAAACGCGCGACATGCTCGCAATTGTTATCGCTGATGGCTTGTCAGCGACTGCCGTGCAGGCCCACGCCGCTCCGCTCATTGCCGCGCTGGTCGCGCGGCTGCCCGATTGGACAATCGCGCCGCTCGTTGTCGGGCTACGGGCTCGCGTCGCGTTAGGCGATGATATCGGAGAAGCGCTCGGTGCCGATCTATCCGTAGTGCTGATCGGCGAGCGTCCCGGGCTCAGTGCGCACGATAGCCTTGGTGCCTACCTTACCTGGGCTCCGCACCGCGGCCGACGTGACAGCGAGCGCAATTGCGTCTCCAACATTCGCCCACCGCACGGCCTAAGCTATGCAGCCGCCGCAGATACCATCGTGGCCCTGCTGCGCGCTGCCCGGCACCAGCAACTGACCGGCGTTGGCTTGAAGGAAGGTGCTGTCAGCTTGCCGCGGCCAGACCACGCGTAGCGCGCGCACGTCCCAAGAGCGTTCCCAGGACGCACGCTGTCAGTGTAACGAAGAAAATCGCGAAGATTTCAAGGTTGAACCACGCCATTGCGACCAGCGAGCACAGCGCAATCCCCATCGCCAGTGCCGGCGCGAAAGGGTAGAGCGGTGCGCAATAGGGCCGATCGAGCTTGGGCTCGCGCTGGCGGAGTTTGAACAGGCTCGCCATGCTCATGACATACATCAACAGCGCGCCGAATGCCGCCATTATCACGATGCTCGCGGTCAGCGACTGGCCTGCGATAGCAACCCAATTGTCGCTGTAGATTGCTGCGATCCCGATTGCCCCGCCCGCAATCGTCGCCAGAGCGGGCGTCTTGAAGCGCGGGTGCAGCCGCGCGAATACCGCCGGTAGGTAACCCGCCCGCGACAGCGCAAAGATTTGCCGGGCGTAGGCCATGATGATGCCGTGAAAGGATGCGACCAGCCCGAACAGCCCCAGCCAGACCAGCATGTGCAGCCACCCGCTCGATTCACCGACCACCGTCTTCATCGCTTGCGGCAGGGGATCGTTGACCGTTGCCAGCGCCCGCCAGTCGCCCGCGCCGCCTGCCAGGATCATGACGCCGAAGGCGAGCGCCGTCAGCGTCAGGATCCCGGTAATATAGGCAAGAGGGATGGTCCGACGCGGATCGCGCACCTCTTCTGCAGCCATCGCTACCCCCTCGATCGCCAGAAAGAACCAGATGGCGAACGGCACGGCTGCGATCATCCCGCTGAACGCGCCCATATGAAACGTCGATGTGCCCGCCCAACCACCCTCGGCGAAGCGCACCCAGCTAAAGGCTGGCGCCACCACCCCCATGAAGACCAGCAGTTCTGCAACCGCGAGCAGCGTAACCGCAAGTTCGAACGTTGCCGCGATCCTGACGCCCACGATATTGAGCGTGACGAACAGCAAATACGCCCCCACTGCCGCCATCTTCGGCGGCAGCCCAGGGAACTGGACATTGAGATATGCGCCAATTGCAAGCGCGATCGCCGGCGGTGCGAACAGGAACTCGATCAGCGTCGCAAACCCGGCAATCGCGCCGCCCACGGGCCCGAACGCCCGGTAACTGTACGCAAACGGCCCGCCCGCCTGCGGGATTGCGGTCGTGAGCTCGGTAAAGCTGAAAACGAAGGCGAGATACATCGTCGCGATCACACCCGTTGTGATTAGGAAGCCGAGCGTGCCGGCCTGTGCCCAGCCGAAACTCCAGCCAAAGTATTCGCCCGAGATCACCAGTCCGACAGCAATGCCCCATAGGTGAAAAGCATTGAGCGACTTGGCGAGATGGAGACCGGACTGTTCGTTTTGCATGAAAGCCTCCGTCCGGTCGCGTGTCGCGCCCCACAGCCATGGCTAACACCCTACGCTGTTTCGTGACACAGGCGTAACGGACAATCTCTCGCGATAAACATGGCTATGCCTCTTGCTCTCGACGGTACTCGATCCTGTCCGCCTACCTGTCGGCTGTCGCCGGCAAGCCTTTGTCGTTCAACGCAAGCTGGCCCAGTGGCGTTACGATTACACCAACATCAGGCCCCCTCGTCACTCGGCAACCACGCGCCCGTTCAAGCGCGCCGGGTCTTTTGAATTGGTTGAGGGGGCCATGCCCGACGCGCATGAACTGTCAACGCAGCCATCATATCAAACCGGTAGACTCTCGTTATGGCTGCGGGGCCAATGGGGAGCATGTCATTATCATAACCTTGTCGGTCGCGCGCGCTTTGAATGTGCGCTGAGCCAGCGAGCACTCCAAATCAGGGCGCGAGTAGAAGCCTTCGTGCGGGAAACCGTGATCCTATGTGAGAAGGATCCGCGCTGAGGCCACATGAACCTGCCGACGAGCTAGTTGTGGAGTTGCGCGAAAAGGCGCGCCGTGCCGACGCCCAACATTTTCGCTCTTACGCCCACAGGGCGTAAGTTATTGATCTCCCCATGAAACGCTGGTCGGGGAAAGAGGATTCGAACCTCCGGCCCCTGCCTCCCGAAGGCAGTGCTCTACCGGGCTGAGCTATTCCCCGACCGATGCGTCGCTCGCAAACCGGTTGCCCGGGTCAAGCGAGCCGGCGCCTTAGCGCCGCCGCCTGACCTTCGCAACCCGGGTTGCTTTGTCAGGCGCCCTGCGCGGCTTCAAACAGGAACCAGGCGCGCTGTTCCGCCTGGTCGGTCCAGTCGTCGATGATGGCAGATGTCGCATTGTCCCTAGCCTCGTCCGCGAGATCCTTGGCGGTGCGCAGCGATTCGATCAGCTTCAGATTGTCGTTGCGCAGTTCGACCAGCATCTCGGCAGGGCCAACCATTTCGGCGTCATTGTCGCGCAGGCTCTGGTGGCGTGAGACGTCGCCGATGGAGCGCAAGGTCGTATTGCCGGTCTTGCGAATGCGCTCGGCCATCAGGTCGGTCGCCGCGAAAATCTGCGTCGCCTGATCGTCGAACAGCAGGTGATAGTCACGGAAATGCGGTCCTGAGACGTGCCAGTGGAAATTTTTGGTTTTGAAATACAGGGCAAAGCTGTCGGCCAAAATGCCGTTCAGAGCGTCGGCGACGCTGGCGACGGCGTTGGTCGGCAGGTCGGTCGGGGTTTTCAGCTTGGACTTGGGCGTCTTTGCCATGAGCAATTCCTTTGGCTTCTTGTTGCGCGGGCATAACCTTCGACGCGCGAAAAGGCTGCATCGACAATAGCCGATCTGTATCTGCGCTAGACGAGGCGCAAGGAATCGGCCGCAAGCAACGCCCCGGTCCCGGCGAGCAGCGTCGCCGCCGCCCACCGAATTGGCGTCATCGGCACGCCGCCTGCGCGCAGCGCGTGCGTCGCCATGGCGGCGGCCAGCATGCCGGCAAGGGCGCCGAAGGACGCCGCAAACGGCCCGAACCGCATGGCAAGCGCGAAGACCAGGATTAGGACGCCGCCGCGCCAGAATGCCGCCAGCATGAGGATGGTGCCTTTCGCAGGGGCCACGCGCTGCAACTGGCCGGCTGCCGCAAAAACGAGCGCAATCGCAATCATCAGCGCCGACGCCCGGACGTTCAACATGGGACGGGTCAGGACACCGGCCGCGCCGGCGAAAAACACGAGCGCTGCAATAAGCCAAAGGCCGATTTCCTGCCGGCGCGCGTCGGCATAGAGCAACGCGCGCGGGCCCATTTCAGAGAGCATCGCCGCAACAAGCGCAGGAATAAACCCGTTCATCGGGTGGCGCGGTTCATCAGGCCGAAGCTTCAGCCGTGAAGGCGCAGTCCAACCGACGCGAGCAGCGAAGCCTGGGCCGCGGCGGAAAGCCTCGCGCTTTTGCCATAGCCCTCGAGCGCGTCGCTCATCGCGTCGAGATACGGCATGACCACGGCATTGCCGCCCGATGTAGCCATCGCCCGCTCGAGCCCGCTGGCCAATGTTGCCAGCGCCTCCATCTGGGCGCCTCGCGCCTCGCGTCGGATATCATCGACCGCAAAGGCGATCCGGCTGGCCGACAAATGCGACAATTCGCGTCCCAGAGTATCGATCCGCTCGGCCAGTTGGGCCCGAACGACGGCTCTGGTGTCGGCATTAAGATTCATGGCGCGTCCTCTCGAAGCCAGACCCTGCGTCCGAGCGGATGAAAGCCACGTTAACGGCGGATCGCTGCTTGACTTTCCGCCTCTTCACCGTCATTGGCCCGCGCTTTCCAGATCAACGTACAGTTCAAGAAGGCACTCCGGTCATGGCCAAGCCAACCACCGTCAAGATCAAGCTCGCCAGCACGGCGGATACCGGATTCTTCTATGTCACGAAGAAGAACCCGCGGACCAAGACCGAAAAGCTGTCGTTCCGCAAGTACGACCCGGTCGTTCGTAAGCATGTCGAGTTCAAGGAAACCAAGATCAAGTAATCTTGGGTGCGCGGCGCCGTCCGCGCGCAAAACGCCAGCGGATTGCAGCCGACAAGCGCCGATCTTCCTTAAGAGTTGGCCGGCGACATTTCCGTCCGGCCGACTTTCATCAAGCCTTCTACCGCTTCGACGAACCGCATCAGCGAAATCGGTTTCGACACATAGGCGTCTGCCCCCGCGGCCCGGGCGCGCTCCTCGTCGGCCTTTCCGGCATAGGCGGTCACTGCCATGATCGGCGTCGCGCACAGGCCTTCGTCTGCGCGGATCGCCTCCATCAGTTCGATGCCGGTCACATGTGGCATCTGAATATCCATGATGACAAGGTCCGGCCCGAACGCGCGTGCAGCGTCCAGCGCCTCCCGCCCGTCGCGCACGCCCTCGACGTGGCAGTCATGGGCGCGCAACAGGTCGCAGAAAAGCCGGAGGTTGAGTTCGTTATCCTCGACAACGAGCACTTTCCTTGCCACGCGCTACCCAACCCTTCCCATGAACGGACCAGTGAATAGGCGATGGCGATACGCGAGACAAATCCGCACGACGGTTCGGGCGAATCGGCGGAGACCTGGGCGCTTCACGCGCTGGCCTGGGTGCTATCGGAAGCGGGACGTGCCGACCGCTTCGTCGCGCTGACCGGTATCGCTCCCGAGGATCTGCGCGCCCGCGCCGGCGACCCTGCGGTGCTCGACGCCGTGCTCGGATTTCTGGAGGGGTATGAGCCCGACCTGTTCGCCTGCGCCAAATATCTGGGCGTGGCGCCGATCGAACTCATTACAGCCCGGCAAAGGCTCAGCCGGTGAAACGGCCCCTGCTGATTACCGACTGCGATGAAGTGCTGTTGCACATGGTCAGTCATTTTCGCGACTGGGTCAGCGAAGTGCACGATACCGACTTTGCGCTCACGGGTGGTGACTTCTCGGGCGCGCTCAAGCGTCGATCGACTGGCGACGCGCTCAAGCGCGAAGAGGTCTGGCCGCTCCTCGACGGCTTTTTTCAGACCGAGATGCACCGGCAGACGCTGGTGCCGGGCGCTAGCGAAGCCCTGGCCGCGCTGGGTGAGATCGCGGATATCGTCGTCCTGACAAACCTCGGCCATCACTTCAACGAAGCGCGCGCGACTCAATTGCTGGGTCATGGCATTGCCCACCGCGTGGTCACGAATCAGGGCGGGAAGGGCGATCCGGTCGCCCAGCTGGTTGCCGAATTCGCGCCGTCGGTGACTGTTTTCGTCGACGACCTCGCGCATCATCACACGTCGGTCGCCAAACATGCGCCGGCCGTTTTCCGCTTGCACATGATTGCCGAACCGATGGTGGCAACGACGTCGCCGCCTGCGGTTGATGCCCATGCCCGCATCGACGACTGGGCAGTCGCTTTGCCCTGGATACAGGCAAGGTTTGCAAGCGCCCCGCTCTGATGCCGTGGCCTCGGTCGCAAGTCTATCCCGCTCGCCGCGCTGACAATGACGCAATCGCTTGACCTGCGTAGCGTCTCGCGCTTTGTCAGGTGCATGAGCAAGATCGAAGACGCGCTGGCCGCCCGCAACCTGAAACTCCCCAAACCGGCGCTGCCCGTCGCCGACTATGTCCCGGTGGTAGAAGCCGGCGGGCTGCTGTTCCTGTCGGGCCAGCTGCCCTTCCTGAAAGGAGAGGTCATGCGGGGCCGCCTCGGCGAGGATACCGACGTCGCTGTCGGCAAACAGGCGGCAGAGGCGTGCGGGCTGATGATCGTAGCGCAGCTGAAGGCCGCGCTCGGCGATCTCGACCGGGTCGAGCGTATCGTGCGCCTCGGCGTCTTTGTGGCCAGCGACCCGCGCTTCACTGAACAGCCAAAGGTCGCCGATGGCGCCTCGTCGCTGATGGTTGCCCTGTTCGGCGACAAGGGCCGCCATGCCCGCTCGGCGGTCGGCGTTCCCGTGCTGCCACTGGGCGCCATGGTGGAGGTCGATGCGGTGGTGGCGATAAGGCCCGCCTGATAAAGGGTTTGCACTCGTGAGCG
This sequence comes from Sphingomonas sp., assembly GCA_049318505.1. GTDB lineage: Bacteria > Pseudomonadota > Alphaproteobacteria > Sphingomonadales > Sphingomonadaceae > Sphingomonas_O. The sequence goes on from JBMOGG010000001.1 coordinate 130,566, forward strand.
ACGGCGATCCCGATGGCCGCGTTACTCTGCGCGTCGGTGAAAGCGTCAGCAGTTTCGACGCGGCGGCGTGGGATGCCTGTGCCGGTGACGCCAATCCGTTCGTCAGTCACGCCTTCCTGTCGGCCCTTGAGGACTCGGGTAGCGCCGTCGCCCGGACGGGGTGGCAACCCTTGCCGATCGCCTTCGACGAAGCCGACGGATCGCTGGCGGGGGTGGCGCCAGCCTATGCCAAGAGCCACAGCCAGGGCGAATATGTGTTCGATCACAGTTGGGCCGACGCCTGGGAGCGGGCGGGCGGGCGCTATTTTCCCAAATTGCTGATTGCTTCGCCCTTCTCGCCAGTGCCCGGGCCGCGCCTGCTCGCGCGCACGGCGGATGCGGCGCGCGCGCTCATCGCCGGAGCCGAAGCGCTGGTCGATCGCCATTCTATGTCGGGCGCGCACGCCAATTTCGTCGCCGACGACCAGCTCGACCTGTTCCGCGATGCCGGCTGGCTGATCCGCGAAGGCACGCAGTTCCACTGGGCCAATCGCGGCTATGCAACGTTTGACGATTTTCTCGGTGATCTGGCATCGCGCAAGCGCAAGGCGATCCGCAAGGAACGCAGCAGCGCGGTCGACGGACTTGACATCGTGCACCTGTCGGGCCGCGACCTGACCGAAGCGCATTGGGACGCTTTTTGGTATTTCTATCAGGATACCGGCAGCCGCAAATGGGGCCGACCCTATCTTACGCGCAGCTTTTTCTCGATGCTGGGCGAGCGAATGGCGGGTAAGGTGCTGTTGATGCTGGCGTTGCGCGACGGCAAGCCGATTGCAGGTGCGCTGAACCTGATCGGCGCAGATACGCTTTACGGCCGCTACTGGGGCTGCCGCGAGGACGTGCCTTTCTTGCATTTCGAACTTTGCTATTATCAGGCGATCGATGCGGCGATCGCGCGCGGCCTGTCAAAGGTGGAGGCGGGCGCGCAGGGCGAGCATAAGCTGGCGCGCGGCTATGTCCCGGTGCCGACCTGGTCGGCGCACTATATTCCCGATGCGGGGTTTCGCTCGGCCATAGCGGACTTTCTGGCGCGCGAACGGCGCGCCGTCGAAGAGAATATGGCGTTTCTAGGCGAAATGACGCCCTTCAGAAAGGCTTAGGCGGCGCGACGCTGGGCAGCGCCCAGCCAAGCGCGCGCGGCACGCTGTGCTTCGGCGATTTCGCGTGCGGTCATGTCCCAGGCGATTTCGGCGCGACTGCCATGGCCCCGCTCGTCCCCCGCGAGTGCCGCCAGGTTGAACCACTTGTGCGCCTCGATCAGGTTGATTTCCAGCCCGTCGGTCCCCGCCGCATAGGCAAGTCCCAGCTCGTAATAGGCATCGGAATCGCCCGCTGCAGCATCTGCGATGCGGCTTTCGATCAGGAACATCGCGCTCTTCAGGCTGTTTGCCATTGTTCGAACCCCTTTGCCGCACCCGCTTGTTGCGTGGCGTCGCCGCTATTGTCGCCGCAATGGTTCAAACAAATGGTTAACGCGCAATGGAAGCTTTCTAACCGCGTTCTGGCTGGGGGGCGACAGCGATGTTGTCGATCAGGCGTGTCGTGCCGATCCGTGCGGCCGCGACCAGCCGCGTGCCACCCTTACCCGGCCTCAGCGCCTCGTCGACCAGTTCGAAATAATCGACGTCGAAGCCGGCCCTTTCCAGCGTCGCGATCCCGCGGGCGAGGACATCGTCGACCACGCCGCCGCTGCCGATTGCCGTCGCCGCCTCGCCCAGGGCGCGGGGCAGCATCCGGGCAGCCAGCCGTTCTTCGCTGGTCAGAAAGATGTTGCGCGATGACAGGGCCAGACCATCGACATCGCGCTGGGTTGGCTGGCCGACGACGTCGACGGGCATGTTGAGATCGCTGGTCATCCGGCGCACGACCGCCAGTTGCTGCCAGTCCTTTTCGCCGAATACGGCAACGTCAGGCCTGACCTGATTGAACAATTTCGCGACGACGGTTGAGACGCCATCGAAATGTCCGGGCCGCGTCGCGCCGCACATCCGATTGCCAAGGTCCTCGACCATGACCGTGGTCGCGAACCCGTCCGGATACATCGTTGCGACGTCGGGTGCCCAAAGCACCGCGACGCCGGCATCCTTGAGCAGGGCGGCATCGGCCGCTTCCCGCCGGGGATAGCGTGACAGATCCTCGTTCGGGCCGAATTGCGTGGGGTTGACGAAAATCGACACGATGACGTGCGCGGCGCGCGTGCGCGCTTCTGCGACCAACGCCATGTGTCCGGCGTGCAGCGCCCCCATCGTCGGCACCAGCGCCACGGTTCCACTGGTGGCGGCCCGCCATTCACGAAGCTGGGAAATTTCGCGGATTATTTGCACAGCTTGGGGGCCTCTACTATGGCGCGGGCGCGGCCTTTGGCAGACGGAGCCGCGCAAGATCAAGTCGTATCCACGCGGAGCATGGGGGCTGCACAGCCAGGTGATGAATTCAAGCCGCGCACATCGTATCGTCTTTGCGAATGAGAAGGGCGGTACCGGCAAGTCGACCACGGCCGTCCATGTCGCGGTGGCGCTGGCGGCGGCTGGGTACCGCGTTGCCGCGCTGGACCTCGATACTCGGCAGAAAACGCTGGCCCGATATCTCGACAACCGCGCGGCGACGGGGCGGCGCCGGGGGCTCGATCTGCCGACTGCCAGCCATGCGGTGCTGTCGCTGCTGACGCCAGCCGGTCTCGACCAGGAAATCGCACGGCTGGGGCACGGGGCGGACTATATCATCGTCGATACGCCGGGGCGTGACGATCCGCTGGCGCGCGCGGCCATCGCGATTGCGGACACGCTGGTGACCCCGATGAACGACAGCTTCGTCGATCTCGACCTGATCGGGCAGGTCGATGCCGAGACGTTCAAGGTCAAGAAGCCGAGCTTTTACGCCGAACTCATCTGGGACTTGCGTAAGGTGCGCGCCAAGAGCGATGGCGGTACGGTCGACTGGGTCGTGTTGCGTAACCGCCTTCAGCATCTCGACGCGCACAACATGCGCCGCGTGGGGGCCGCACTCGACGAGTTATCGAAGCGGGTTGGCTTTCGCGTCATTCCCGGGCTTGGCGAGCGCGTCATCTATCGCGAGCTTTTCCCTCAGGGGCTGACGCTGCTCGACATCGAGTCGCTTGAGCGCGTGGGGTTGAGCCATATCGCCGCGCGGCAAGAACTGCGCGAAATGGTCGCCGGGCTTGCGCTGCCCGACACGAAGGCACAGGCTCGCATGGCCCTGTGACAAAGCTGCTGTTCTTCCTGGCGCTGATCGGCGTGATGTGGTGGCTGGCGATGCGCTTCATGCAGCCGCCGGCGGTCATGCCGCGCGACGAGGCGGCCCGACTGCTGGGCCTCGATCCCGCGGCGGGAACCGAAGCCGTGCTCGACGCCCACCGCCGCCTGATCGCGAAGGTCCACCCCGATGCCGGGGGCAATGCTGAACTTGCCGCACGCATCAACCTGGCACGTGACACCATGCTTAAAGGGTGACGGAACGGGCCATGCTTCCGGCTCGTTACGCCGCCAAACTTTTTTCTCCCTATCCCAGCTCCCAAAATCGAGGACATCCATGACCCATCGCTTCGACCCCACGGCCCTGCGCGAATATGACATTCGCGGAATCGTCGGCCAGACGCTCGGTGCCGCCGATGCGTACGCCATCGGGCGCGGTTTCGGCACGCGGGTGCGCCGCAACGGCGGCACGCGCGTAGCCGTAGGTTTTGATGGTCGGGTTTCCTCGGTCGAGCTCGAGGCGGCGCTGGTGCGCGGCCTGACCGAAACGGGCATCGACGTGGTGCGCGTGGGTTTGGGCCCCACGCCAATGCTCTATTTTGCCGAAGCGACGCTCGAGGTTGACGGCGGCGTTCAGATAACCGGCAGCCATAATCCCGCCGAGTATAATGGTTTCAAGATGGTGCTTGCCCATGCGCCGTTCTTCGGGGCGGATATTCAGGACCTCGCCCGCCTTGCGGAAACCGGCGACTGGGAAAGCGGCGAAGGGACGGTCAGCGACTATAGCAATATCGATGACTATGTCGCGCGGCTGGTCGAGGGTTTTGACGCCGGTCCCTTCCGGATCGGCTGGGACGCGGGCAACGGGGCCGCTGGCGAGGTCATTGATAAGCTCGTCAAGCTGCTACCCGGCGAGCACATGACGATCTTCACGGATATTGACGGCGCCTTCCCCAATCACCATCCCGATCCTACCGAGGAAAAGAATCTCGCCGATCTCAAACGCCTCGTCATCGACAACAGTCTCGATTTCGGACTGGCTTTCGATGGTGATGGCGACCGCATCGGCGCTGTCGATGGCAAGGGCCGGGTCGTGTGGGGAGACCAGATTTTGAGCATTCTGGCCCAGCCGCTGCTCGCGGCAGAGCCGGGCGCTACAATCATCGCCGATGTGAAGGCGTCGCAGATGCTCTACGACCGGATTGCTGAGCTCGGCGGAAAGCCGGTGATGTGGAAGACCGGCCACAGCCTGATCAAGACCAAGATGAAGGAAACCGGTGCGCCGCTCGCGGGCGAAATGTCGGGGCACATCTTTTTCGCCAACAGCTATTACGGCTTCTATGGCTTCGACGATGCGCAGTTTGCGGCGATCCAGCTCATCCGGGCGATCGCGTCGCAGGGCGGCTCGCTGACGGTGCTCAAGGATGCAATGCCCGCGTTGGTCAACACCCCTGAAATGCGTTTCCAGGTCGATGAATCGCGCAAGTTTGCGGTGGTCGAGGAAGTGCTCGACCGGCTCGAGGCCGAAGGTGCGACCGTCGACCGTACCGATGGCGCGCGGGTCAATACGCCCGACGGCTGGTGGCTGCTGCGTGCGTCGAACACGCAGGATGTGCTCGTGGCGCGCGCGGAATCGACCGACCAAGCCGGACTCGATCGGCTGCTCGGCATGATCGATGCGCAGCTTGCCGCGTCTGGCCTGCAGAGGGGGCCGCAAGCCGCGCACTGACGGGGTGCGCTCAGCCATCGGGATATCAAGCGGAAGCGCGGCGGGGGCCTTGGTTTGCCGTCGATCGGCCAGCTTTGTTGCCGTTGATGCCTGCGGTTTCCCACCGGACCTGCCATCGTCTCCCGGGCATGGTGTGCTTTGAAAGACCACGCGTACGTCGTCATCGGCATTGGGATAGTATTCGATAGCGCGTTTGGATCCAAGCCAAGCAAAAAGCCGCGCGGCGGGTGACGTCGCCGCACTGGTGAACAAAGGCATGCTCCCGGGTGCGATGTCCGTGAAATGCGCTGAAATGGCGGCAATTGCCAGGATGAGATTTCCGGGTGAATAGATGCGCTACATATCGAGCGCGACGGGGGTCCTATGGGCCTGGCACAGCAGGTCGATATCCGGGTTGCGGCGGTCTAACTGACCAAGGGTCAGCGCTTCTAACTCTTTCGGCCGCAAGGGAAGATAGGCGACGAAGCCCGCTTTGCCACCGTCATGGTGCTCGGCAAGGCGGGTGATCTCGGGATCATGCGTCAGGACGTGGATCAGGGCGCTGTCATCGGCGGTTTCGCCAACGGCATTGCGCAACGAGCAGGCCAGGAAACGCGCTTCGTCGATCGACACCAAACGGGACTTGATCATACTGCGTTGACCACGAACTTTTAACATTTTTTCGAAATGTTCCGTGAAGACAACAGTCTTGTAACTTGCAGGTGCGAGCGTTATGCTGTTAGTTAATTGCATGTCATCACCGAAATGCTGATAAATATTAATCGGGTCGAAGGAATTACTAATGGTGAGAGGTGGGCCTCGTATCAGCCAAAATGTGATGTGCCCCGTTCGCGATTCTGCACAGCGTCCCGCTGCTCAGCTCTCCGCCAAATCAAAGAGCGCCGCGTCGCTGAATCGGCTGTCATGGGACAATATGCGCTTGTTGCTTGCTCTTGCCGACGCGGGCAGCTTTCGTTCGGCGGCGGTTGTCGCCGGCGTATCGCTCAACACGATCCGGTCGAAGATCGACCGACTCGAGCGCCAGTTCGGTACACCGCTCCTGCGCCGCAGCGTTGAAGGCGCCCAGCTGACGCAGGAAGGGCACGAACTGGTCTCCATTGCCCGGCAGATGGCGGCCCTTGGAAGTACGGCAAGCCGCGTTCAGCGAGCCGGGGCCCAGCGGTCGCACAGTACAGTGAAGATCTTGGCGACCGAGGGGCTTGGTACGTTCTGGCTCGTGCCCCGCCTTGTCGAATTCCGTGCGGCCCACCGCGACATCCAGGTCGAGCTCAATTGCGACATGGCGCCGCCCGATGTGTTGTTCCGCGACGTCGATATCGCCGTGCAGCTCACCAAGCCAACAAGTCCCGACCTCATCGTGCGCCGGGTGGGGACGATGCATCTCATGCCTTTCGCGTCGGACGGCTATTTGCGCGAATATGGAACGCCGAAGTCGGTCGCCGATGCGGCCGAGCACCAGCTCGTCTGGCAGCAGACTGATCAGGGCGCGGTCGATGCCTTGCCGTTGTTTGTCGATTCAGGGTTGGCGGATAACATTATTTCGGTTCAGACCAGCACAAGCTCAGCGCATTACTGGGCGGTTTCGAAGGGCGCGGGCATCGGCTTTTTGCCCACCTATGCGCGTGCGCTCAGCCGGTCGACGCGACCGATCGACATCGGTGTCCAGTTGCGCCGCGACATCTACATTGTCCATAATCCCGACGCCGTGCGTTTTCCCGAGGTGCGACAGGCACTTGACTGGCTTTCCGATGCTTTCGACAAAACCAAGTTCCCCTGGTTTGCCGACGAGTTCATCCACCCCGACGAATTCGAGCAACGCTTTACCGACAGCGTTGTGGTCAATTTGTTCGAGGGGTTCATTTCCCCGCAATAACGGTTAGGAAGGAAGCGTGATCGTCGCACTCACCCTGTCCGCCATCGTCATGACGCTGATCGTCGGCGTGCGCTACCTCATCGCAAGCGGCGCTTTCGCCTGGGCGACGAAACGACGCCACCCGGATCTCTATACCGGGCTCGATGCCCAGATCGGCCGCGAAATCCGCTGGTCGCTGCTCAGCGCCGGCATTTACGGTATTCCGGCAGGTATCGTCGCCTGGGGCTGGCAAAATCAAGGCTGGACAAGGATTTACAGCCAGGCGGGGGATTATCCGCTGTGGTATCTGCCCGTCTCAGTGCTGCTGTACCTCCTCGCCCATGACAGCTGGTTCTACTGGACGCACCGCTGGATGCATCAGCCGCGCCTGTTCAAGATTGCGCACGCTGTCCACCACGCCAGCCGCCCGCCGACGGCCTGGGCTGCAATGAGTTTCCACCCCTGGGAGGCGCTGACTGGTGCCATTGTTATTCCTGCGCTGGTGTTCATGATTCCCATTCATGTCGGCGCGCTGGGCGTGGTGTTGTCCGTCATGACGGTGATGGGTGTAACCAATCACATGGGGTGGGAAGTATTCCCCCGGACCGTGGTTAACGGGCCATTAGGAAACTGGCTGATAACCGCAACGCATCATCAGCGGCATCATGCGGAATATCGGGGAAACTATGGACTATACTTCCGGTTTTGGGACCGTATCTGCGGCACCGACAAGGGGTTGGGTAGCTTTGGCACGGATCACAGCAGTGTCGCCGCTGCTATGGGCCGCGCTCGCCGGGACGGCATCTCCGGGTAGCGTCGTTGTCGATGTGACCGCGCTGCGCTCTGCTAAGGGCCAGATCCTGCTGTGCATGACCATGAAACCGGCGATGTTGTCGAAATGCGACAAGGACCCAGTGTCGCGCCGCCTGGCCGTCCCCGCAGCGCATGCCCGGGCGATCCTGTTCGAAGGGATACCGTCGGGCACCTACGCCATCGCGCTGATCCATGACGAGAACAACAACAACAAGCTCGACACCGCCTTTGGTGTGCCCAAAGAGGGTTTCGGCTTCTCGCGGAACCCGCCGATTCACTTCGGCCCGCCAAGCTTTGCCTCGGCCCAATTCGCGGTCGCGACCAGTCGCGTCGATGAAGGAATCCGCGTCAAATACATGTTTTAGGGCACCGTCCCGACCCACCCCCGCAACGAATGGGTCGGTCGTTGGTTATCGCTCCACCTAATTCATCGGGAGCCTTGCCATGTTGTGGACCATCGTCGTCATCCTTTTCGTGCTCTGGCTGCTGGGGTTCAGCCTTCACATCGCCGGCGGCCTCATCCATCTGCTGCTGGTCGTGGCGCTGGTCGTCGGCCTTATCCAGCTCTTCACCGGTCGCCGCGTGGTTTAGCTGGACCACAGCCACCTCTCTGCCTAGACTACCGCCATTCCCCGGGGGGCCGTGCTTGGACGGCTGAGATAGGGCCGATGCCCTGACCCGCGAACCTGATCCCGTTAGCACGGGCGGAGGGAGGGAGCGGTGTCGATCAGCCACCGCGCTCTTTGCCGTCCAGAGGAGAGCGTCAATGGCCGATTACACACCCCCCAGCCCAAAGGTCACGACCGGCCCCATCCGCGGCAGCCGCAAGATCCACGTCGGGCCCCTTGGCGTTGCGATGCGGGCGATCGACCTCGAGCCGTCGTCGGGCGAGGCGCCGCTAAACGTCTACGACACCAGCGGCCCTTACACCGACCCTGCCGTGCAGATCGACATCGCCAAGGGCCTCGCCGAGCTCCGCGCGAGCTGGATTCGCGGCCGCAGTGACGTCGAGGAAGTCCTCCAACGCGAGGTTCGCCCCGAGGACAACGGCCAGCTCGGCCCCGACCGCAGCGGCGGCGTCGATCCCTTCCCCAACGTCCGCCGCAACGTGTTGCGTGCTAAACCCGGCATGAACGTCAGCCAGATGCACTATGCCCGGCGCGGCATCATCACCCCCGAGATGGAATATGTCGCGATACGCGAGAATATCGGGCGCGCGGCGATCGCGGGCCACATCCGCGACGGAGAGGATTTCGGCGCCGAGATTCCTGATCACGTCACGCCCGAATTCGTCCGCAGCGAAGTTGCTCGCGGCCGCGCGATCATCCCGTCGAACATCAACCACCCCGAATCCGAACCGATGGCAATTGGCCGCAATTTCCTCGTCAAGATCAACGCCAACATCGGCAACAGCGCGGTCGCCAGTGACGTCGCTCAAGAGGTCGACAAGATGGTCTGGTCGATCCGCTGGGGCGCGGACACGGTCATGGACCTGTCGACCGGCCGCAACATCCACGACACGCGCGAATGGATCGTCCGTAACGCGCCGGTCCCCATCGGCACCGTGCCCATCTACCAGGCGCTCGAAAAAGTCGGCGGGGTCGCCGAAGACCTGACGTGGGACATCTTCCGCGACACGCTCATCGAACAGGCCGAACAGGGCGTCGACTACTTCACCATCCACGCCGGCGTCCGCCTCCCCTATGTCCCGCTCGCCGCCAAGCGCGTCACCGGCATCGTGAGCCGCGGCGGCAGCATCATGGCGAAATGGTGCCTCGCGCATCACAAAGAGAGCTTCCTTTACGAACGCTTCGACGAGATCACCGAGATCATGAAGGCCTATGACGTCGCCTACAGCCTTGGCGACGGTCTGCGCCCCGGCAGCATCGCCGACGCCAATGACGAGGCGCAGTTTGCCGAACTCTATACGCTCGGCGAACTCACCAAGCGCGCCTGGGCGCAGGACGTCCAGGTGATGATCGAGGGGCCGGGCCATGTCCCGATGCACAAGATCAAAATCAACATGGAAAAGCAGCTCGAAAGCTGCGGCGAGGCGCCCTTCTACACATTGGGGCCGCTCACCACCGACATCGCGCCGGGCTACGACCATATTACCAGCGGCATCGGCGCCGCGATGATCGGCTGGTATGGTTGCGCGATGCTCTGCTACGTGACCCCCAAGGAGCATCTGGGCCTGCCCGACCGCGACGATGTGAAGGTCGGCGTCGTCACCTACAAGCTTGCCGCCCATGCCGCCGACCTTGCCAAGGGCCACCCCGCCGCCAAGCTCCGCGACGACGCCCTGTCGCGCGCCCGCTTCGAATTCCGCTGGCGCGACCAGTTCAACTTGTCGCTCGACCCCGACACGGCCGAGCAATACCACGACCAGACGCTGCCCGCCGAAGGCGCCAAGACCGCGCATTTCTGTTCCATGTGCGGCCCCAAATTCTGCTCGATGAAGATCAGCCAGGAGGTGAGGGACTTTGCCAAGCTGCAGAACCAGGCGACCGAAGGCTTTATTGCCGCCGATGAGGCAGAGGCCGGCATGGCTGCGATGAGCAAGGTCTATGATGAGACCGGGCGCGAGCTCTACATGGGCGCGGGCGACCGCGAGCACGACTGACGCGCATCGCGGCACCTGCCCACGCGTGGTGCAGGCGCACACCCTACGCGCCCCGAGCGTGTTGTGAATGCCACCAATTACGTCAGTTTGA
>JBMOGG010000002.1:0-52590 GCA_049318505.1 Sphingomonas sp.
GTCTAGCGGTTAGGACGCGGCCCTTTCACGGCTGAAACACGGGTTCGATTCCCGTTGGGGTCACCAGCGCGATTAAAAATCCACCTGGGCCGATTTTGGCCAGTGGTGACGAGAGCGAAAGCTGCCGTGAGGAGCGCAAGGGCGACGAAGCTGGTCTCTCACGCCTCAACGTCGAACTTGTCCGCTCGCCGTTTCCCCAGCAGCAACCGCTTTTCAAGCCGCGCGCGAAGCTGCGTGTAATAAGCCGTCAAGAAACCATCGATGTCGGTAACCTCGGCCGGCCACCCGATCTTGTCGATTATCGCCTGCGCCACCGTCAGCTTTGCGGCAGTCTCACTGCGGCGAAGCACGCCTTCCAGCGTCTCGAGCTCATAGACACCATAGGCATCGAGCTGTTCGCGCGTGAACACGAAGGCTGCCAGAGTTGGCAATGTCGACAGGTCGCGGTCAAGCTTGTCGCGCGTCGTGCGGATCACCCACGTGCCCGCCAACAGGTCGCCGACGCGCAGCCGGTCCTTGTTGAGCAGCGGGAAGCACAAGAAGACGCCGGTCCAGATAAACCCCAGCCATCCGGTCAGCGCATCGACCTTCCCTGCAAACAGGCCGGTCACCAGCATCGTCAGTGGCAGGAAGATTTCAACTTCGCGCATAAGATTGCGTGCCACGACCGCGTCTGCGGTCAGCCGCCCGCCATCGCGCGCGACCACGCGCAGCTTCATCCAGCGTTTGCCCAGCGTTGCTGCCCGCGGGCGCAACTCCATGGCAATGAAGTAGAAATTGCGGATCAGGAAAAAGCCGAGCAGCCAGATCACGCCGACCATCTCGCCACCCTCCTGGGCGATGGCGGCGTAGGCGGCCAGGATGCTAAGCGCGGTCATCGCCACGATCATCACGATTATGTCGATCACGAACGCACCGATCCGCTGGCCGCTGTCGCCAATGACAACGCCGAGATCGACGCCTTCGGGGGTCACCAGCCGCCGCCGATTGTCGCGGGACTTTGGCTCTTTGGCCGTCTTGGATGCCTCAGTCGCCATGGCGCAACTGCGGTCCGTAGTAATAAACCAACCAGAACAACAGCATGCCGCCACCGATCGAAAAGCGGATCCAGTCAACATTGATCGTCTGGCGGCCGATTCCCTCGAGCAGCCCGGCGACTGCGAGCATAATGACGACGCCGATCATGGCCGTTCCTGAAGTACGGCCCGCACGGGTCGCCGCCGCCATGCGCGTCCGCCCGCGGGGGAAGGCAATGCGCGTGCCGATGTGCAGCCCTGCGGCGGCGGCTAGCGCGATCGCATAGAGTTCGGTGGTGCCATGGATCGACAGCCAGCCGACCATGGGGAGGGCGAGGCCCTTTGCCGCATAGATCTGCAACATCGCGCCCAAGGCGGCGCCATTATAAAAGACGAGAAGCAAGGTTGGCACGCCGAACGCGAAGCCGAGCGCAAAGCAGACAAGCGATATCTGCGCGTTGTGCGTGAACAGATAGGTGGCGAAGAACTTCAGGCCGTCCTGGCCCTTGACGTCGGTGTAGAGGATCGATTTCAGCGTCTCGGCACTGGCATAGGGGCCACGCCCGCCCGCCATGTCGCTGCCGACGATCGAGGCAAACCACGCGGGTTCGCCCTGGACGAGCAGAAATCCCGCGGCCGTGCCTGCTGCAAGCACGGCGAGCGCGACCAGGGTTTCGACCCAAAGCGCCCGCATCGCGGCGGGCCAGTCGGTCAGGAAGAACCGGGCGACGCGGCGGCCGAATCCGCCGCTCGCGCCATAGATGACAAGATAGGCGCGCAGCGACAATGCTTCGAGATAATCGATCAGTGCGCGGTCGAGCACGGTTGCGCGCGCGACCGACAGCGACGACAAGGTCGAGCGGTAAAGCAGCGGCAGATCGAGCAGTTCGTCGTCGCTGAGCGCACGCGGACTGTGCCCTTCGATCCGCTTGAGCATCCCCTCGAGGCGTTGCCAGTCGCCCTCGCGTTCGGCGCGGAACATGGTCGAGTCCTGGCTCACAACAGGTTCCGCCGCTTCAGGCCAAGATAGGCGTTGACCAGTTCGGTACCGACGCGGTCGTGGTGGGCCTCGACGATATGGACGCCCAGTCGCCGGAGTCGGGCAACGACGATTCGGCGTTCACGCAGCATCGAGCCGGCAATGACCGCGCGCGAGACATCGGCGCTGCGCTCGGGTGCGGCATTCGCTAACGCTTCCAACTCTACGTCGTGCATTAAGATGAACAAGACGAGATGGCGTTCGGCAAGGCGGCCCACATTTCGGAGCATCAGTTCTGCACTGGTCGGATCGACGAAATCGGTGAAGACGAGGACCAGCGAGCGTCGCTTGAGCTGCGATCCGAGCGTGGTCAGCGCCAGCGTGAAGTTGGTCTCCTCATTCGAATAGTCGAGTTCGGCGGCCAGCCCCTGAAAGGTTGCAAAAGACGCCACGCCCGAAACCGCGCCGCTCGAGATGCGCGGGCGGGCGTCAAAGCCGAACAGCGAGACCTTGTCACCCAGCCTCAGCGCCACGAACGCGGCGGTCAGCGCCGCGGAGATCGCGCGGTCGATGCGCGGCACGCCCTCGACAGGCTCGCACATCAGGCGACCGGCATCGATGGCAAAAACAATCTCGTTGTTTCGCTCGGTGCGGTACTCCTTGGCGATCAGGCCGCCGTGGCGCGCACTTGCCTTCCAGTCGATGGCGCGGCGGTCCATGCCTTGGCGGAATTCGGCCAGTGCCTGAAATTCCCCGCCGGCGCCGGTATCAACCTGCACGATTTCGCCGATGCCGGCATCGCGGCGGAACAGGCGCAGGGCCTCGGCACGCACGGGGCGGACATCGGGCAGAACAGCGATCTTGCGCTCGAGATCGATCCGCTTTTGGCGCCAGACCAGGCCCAGTATGCCCGGCCAGCGCAGCCAAAGGGCGTCGATGGTAGCGGACCCGCGCCGGACGGCCGCCAAGCGCATGGTCCGGCCGTCGCTCGACAGTTCCGAACCCGACGCGGCCGGCACGAGCCGGGCGTCATGTTCCACGGCAGCCTCGAACCGCCGACCGCCGCCCACCCGAGCCATTATGTCGAGCTTGACGTCCTGGCCGACATAGGCAACGCGCGGTGCTTCAAGGGCAGCTTGCAGCGCCTTTGCCCCCGGCGTGGCTAGCGCGTCGGCCGCCGTCAGCGCCAGGACCAGCAAGACGATGATGAGACCCGCATACCAGTAGGCGGGTACGAGCACGGCCACCGCAATCGCCGGCAGGGCGCTCGCCGCAGCAAGGATCACGGCCCGACCGCTCGGGTAGATCATGCCAGGGTCACCGCGGCGCCTCGACCTGGGCGATCAGTTCGGCGACCACGGCTTCGACGCGCTTGCCGTCGATCTGCGCGGCCGGCGACAGGATGACGCGGTGGCGCAGCAGCGGCAGCGCAAGGGCCTTCACATCGTCGGGGATCGCATAGTCCCGACCGTCGAGTGCGGCGCGGGCGTGCGCCGCACTGGCCAGCATCGCCGCCGCACGTGGCGATGCCCCGGTTTCGAGTGAGGCACTGTCCCGCGTCGCGCGGACGAGGCGGACGATATAACGCACGACATCGTCGACGAGCCCGACGCTTGCCACGGCTGCCGCCGCCGCATCGAGCGACCCCGAATCGGCGACCGCGCCAATGCCCCATGCCTCGATCTGCGGCGAACCGAAGCGACTGCCGTGGCGGGCAACGATGGCCACTTCTTCTTCGGCACTCGGATAATCGACGACTTGCTTGAACAGGAAACGGTCAAGCTGCGCCTCGGGCAAGGGATAGACACCCTGCTGCTCGATCGGGTTCTGGGTCGCGACCACCATAAAATGCGCAGAAAGCGGATGCGTCGTCCCGTCGAAGGTCACCGACCGTTCCTGCATCGCTTCAAGAAGTGCCGCTTGTGTCTTTGGCGGCGTGCGGTTGATCTCGTCGGCGAGCAGCAACTCGGTGAAAATCGGCCCCTTGGTTAGTGTAAAGGTCGACGTCTGGAAGTTGAACAGGTTGGCGCCGATGATGTCGCCCGGCATCAGATCGGGGGTGAACTGGATGCGGCCATAATCGAGGCCTGTCGCCCGCGCGAAACAGCGAGCGAGGAACGTCTTGGCAGTGCCCGGCGGTCCTTCGAGCAGGATATGCCCGCGTGCAAAAAGCGCCACGAGCAGCAGGTCGACGGTGCCGTCCTGCCCTGTAATCGCCTTGCCGACCTCGCCTTTGATGCGCGCACCCAGCGCCCTTACGTCCTCAACGGTCACGAACCACCTCGTTTCTCCAGTCATGCAGGGCACGTGCGGCGGACCGCATCGCGTCGGAATTGGAGGCCGTGCGGGCCCATTCGGCAAGCTCGGCAAAGCTGCCCGTCGGTGCGGCCGGCAGGCCTGCAAGCCACTTCTCCTGCGCCACCGGGTCGAGCGCACCCGCGCCGAGTGCCTGCGCCGTGCTTTCGCGAATCATCGCGACATAGCGATCGCCCAGCCGCTTCACGGCACCCGCGCGGCCGATGAGGATCGCGGCATTGTCGGCGAGTGCGCGCTTGCCGAAGGGAATGGCGCGCGGCTCGGCAAGTGGCGGGCCGAAGCGGGCAAAGGCATGGATGCCCAGCAGCAGCGCGGTCGCGAGCACGGCCAATGTCAGCGCGAGGAATGGCGGCTCGAACATCAGTTGCAAAAGGTTTCGCGATCCTTGCTGGTTGAGCACCATGTCGAAGGCGACTGAGTCGTCAGTATCCTTCCGCATGCTGTCGATCAGGGCCAGTGCAGCACGCGCGCTTTGGGGCGACTTCAGCCCCTGGTTCGACACTATGTCGGGATCGGCAAGGATGAATTCGGACACCTGGTCATCGCGGTCGACCCGCCCGAGAACTATTCTGTCCTCGTCATCGACCAACATGGGCGTCATGCCGCGCTCGATATAGATGAGCGTCTTCGGCGCGGCGACAGCCACACCGTCTGTGCCGCTCCCTTCGACCCCTCGAATATGATTGCCTTCGGACGATGTTGCGGTGGCGAAGGCGATACGACCGAACACCGAGAGGAGGCGCGGTGGATAACCGTCCATAGTACCCATGTTCTGTACCCAGCCCGGCTTTGTCAGCATTGGGAGAGTGATGTATTTGGGCAGAATATAGAGCGTCTTTGTTAGGCCAGCCTTCCGGCGCGCCTCAACAAGCTCGCGAAGCTTTTCCGGATCGGTATCGGCCGCGATCGTCACGATCATGAAGCCTGTTGCATTCCAGCGGTCTTTGCTGCTCGCCAACTGGGTCAGGCGGCCAGTCGATTCCGATAATCTGTAGAGTCCGTAAAATCCGACGGCAGACTTTGACAAGGGCAGCGGCCCGGCCGCACCGCGCGCCTTCATCTGCGGCGCATAGGCCATGAGGAACAGGAAGCCGAGAAAGGCAAGCGCGCCGCTGAGCACAACGATGGCGACTGTCCGGACCGAAAAAGGATTGTCCGACGTGCGCTCAGCCATGGGCCGCGTTCCACGTCTCAGGCGTGGCAAAGCGGACATAGGCGGCGCGGCATTCCGCCCAGGCGGCTTCGTTGACCGACCGGCTGCCGAACGCACTGACTTCGACGACGCGGGCAATCGCAGCGAAGGCCGGACGGGCCGGGTCGGGCAATTCCTTGGCAGCGGCAATATCACGTGCGGTCAGCGAGGGTTTCAGGAACTGCGGAAGGTGACGCGAGATGTCCCCGACGCTGCGCAACAACAGCAGCCGGGCGGCCTCGGCATAGCGGCCCTGCGCCGCCAGCGCCTCGGCTTCGGCAAGCAATGCGCGGGCCTCGGTCTCTTCCGGCCGCCACGCGTCGATATCAGCAGTGGTGCGTGTGTCGCCCTTGCGCCCCCACGGCCATTCGATGCCGTCGATGTTCGACAGTACAAAATACACGATCGTCAGAGCCACGGCCGCGACGGCGCCCCAGAAGATATAGGGAAAGGCGGGCGACAGCCAGGCGAGAAAGTCGCCCAGCGGCTTCAGCCATTCGGGAAACTTGGGCGGTGGTGGCGGCGCAAAGGGCGCCATGTCAAACTGGATGCTCTTGTCGGCGACCAGCGCATGGTGCGCGGCATCGAAGCGGCCGTCGACCGCCGCCCGCTCCGCTTCGCTTCCGACACCTGCCACACTTCCCCCGTACGCGACCAAGGCACTTGTGGCGATGCCCCAGAGCCGGGGCAAGCCTTGCGGGGCAGATATTGATATCTGCTTGGCACTGTGAAAATTTTTCGCCGGCACAAAGGTTTTGCCGCATCTCGTGCGTTTGGGATGGGTGTGCCTGACGGCATGCCTTACATCGTTGCAGAGGTTCCCCATGCCCGATTTTGCCACTGCTGCCGGCCGGTTCGGCCTTGGTGCGCGTCCCGATGACGCGCGCGGCACCGATGCGCGCCGCGCGATCCTCGACCAGTTCGCCCGCTTCGACGCCAAACCCGCAGCCTTTGCGGGGGCACCGACGCGCGCCACGGTGGCAACGGGCCTCGCAGATTATCTTGAACAGACAAGGGCTTATCGCCAACAAGTTGGATCGAAATCCGAGCGCATTACCGAAATGGCCGAAGGTCAGACCGGCGCGCCGTCAGGAGAGACCGTGCAGCAGGCGCTGAAGGCGTCGCGCAAATACGCAGGCGAAGTGGCCCGCAGCGAATACATCGCGCTGGTTGGCGCGCGGGCCAATGCAGCGCTGACCAGCACCGCGCCTTTCGTCGAGCGGATGGTGCATTTCTGGGCGAATCATTTTGCCATTTCGATCGACAAGCTGCCAGTCATCGGCATGGGCGGGCTGTTGGAGGTGGAAGCCATCCGCGCGAACGTGTTGGGCAATTTCAAGGAAATGCTTTTTGCGGTCGAAACGCATCCCGCGATGCTGATCTACCTTGATCAGGCACAGTCGGTCGGGCCCGGCAGCCAGATCGGACAGGCTGTCGCCGCCCGTGGCAAGCGCAAGATCGGCCTCAATGAAAACCTGGCCCGCGAAATCATGGAGTTGCACACGCTGGGTGTGCGGACCGGCTATGCACAGGCGGATGTGACCGAGTTTGCGCGGGCGCTGACTGGCTGGACTGTTGCTGGCATTACCCGGGGCCCGATGGCGCGCTTCGCCGCTGGCGCACCGGGGGCTTTTCTGTTTGCGGCTGCCCTGCACGAGCCCGGCGATCGCATGATCATGGGGCGTCGCTACGCGCAAGGCGGCGAGGCGCAGGCGCGGGCCGTGCTCTCCGATCTCGCAAGCAGTCCGGCGACGGCCCGGCACATCGCGACCAAGCTGGCGCGCCACTTCACGGGCGATGTGCCGCCGCGCGCGCTGGTCGACCGGCTGTCCACAAGCTTCCTGAAGACGGGCGGGGACTTGCCGGCACTCTATCGCATCCTGATCGAGGCTCCCGAAACCGAGCAGCCGGGTACCGGCAAGTTCAAGACGCCCTGGGACTGGTCGATCTCAGCCTTGCGTGCGGTTGGCACGCGCGATGTACAGGGACAGGCGGTCGCCGGACTGATGAACCAGCTCGGCCAGCCTGTGTGGAAGCCCGGCTCACCTGCCGGCTATGAGGACACCGATGCGAGCTGGGCCGGGCCGGATGCGCTGATGCGCCGGGTCGAGGCAGCCGCGCGCATTGCCACCCGCGTGGGTGGTGCCGCGTTCGATGCCCGCAGGCTCGCGGGAAATGTCTTGCCCGGCGGCGGCAGTGCGGCGACACTGGCGGCGATCGGTCGATGCGAAAGCCCGGTCGAGGGACTGTCGTTGATGCTCGTTTCGCCCGAATTCATGCGGAGGTAATGATGCTGGACCTGACCATCGGACGGCGCGGCGTGCTGGCATCGGGTATTGCCGGCGCCGGCGTCGCGGCGCTGCCGTCAATTGCCTTTGCAGCCGCCCCTACGGAGCGCCGCTTCGTCTTTGTGATCCAGCGCGGCGCGGCTGACGGCCTCAACATCGTGATGCCGACCGGCGATCCCGGGTTCGCGGCCGCGCGTGGCAGCCTGGCGGTACCGGGCGGAACGAAGCTCGACGGCATGTTTACCCTCCATCCGGCGCTTGCCGAGATGGCGAAAATGTTCGGCGAGAAGCAGGCGCTGTTCGCGCACGCCGTCGCCTCGCGCTATCGCGACCGTTCGCATTTCGACGGACAGAACGTCCTGGAGACGGGGGGAACCCAGCCCTACCAGCTGAAGGACGGCTGGCTGAACCGTTTCCTCGCGCTGCTCCCCAAGAGCGAAGCCGATGCCATCGCCATTTCGTCGACGATCCCGGCGGCGCTGCGCGGCAAAGTGGAAGTGGCGTCCTATGCGCCCTCCGCGCTGCCCGATGCGCCCGACGACCTGCTCGTGCGCGTGTCCGCGATGTACGCCGCCGACCCGCAGCTCCACGGGCTTTGGGAACAGGCAATGGCGACCCGTTCGATGACCGGCGACCTGAGCGATGCCGGTGGCAAGAATGCGGCCGCGACCGGCGCACTTGCGGCACGGCTGCTGATGGGGCCGACGACGCGCATTGCCATGATCGAAACCGGAGGCTGGGATACGCACGCCCAGCAGGCCGGGCGCCTGAATGCCCAGTTGAAGGGGCTCGACGCGATGCTGGCAGCGCTCAAGACCGGTCTTGGCGCGCAATGGGCGAACACACTGGTGATCGTCGCCACCGAATTTGGCCGAACCGTGGCGGTCAACGGCACGGGCGGCACCGATCATGGCACCGCCTCTGCGGCGATGCTGCTCGGCGGCCGCGTCGCCGGGGGACGGGTCGTCGCCGACTGGCCGGGACTTTCGGCCTCGAACCTGTTTGAAGGGCGCGACCTGAAGCCGACGCTCAGCCTCGATACGTTGATCGGGGCGGCGCTCGCGCAACACTATGGCCTTGATCCGGCGCGCGTGCGCGGGGCGTTGTTCCCCGACGAGACGGGCGACCGGTTCGGCGAGGCGCTGGTTCGGGCCTGATACATGAGGTTTTGGACGCGTTTCTGACTCTCGGTCATGATCTGGCGGGCAGCTTGGCCATGTGCTCGGCCCGATCACAACCGCGACACGCTGGAACCCGCGGCCAAACTCGCCTAAGCGGCGCGGCATCATGACACTGTACAAGAATTTCACCGCGCAACTGGATGCCGCGCTCGACCGGGTCGCTGCCGTGGCCGATGCGCCGCGCAGCAATGTGACGGTCGAGCCGCCACGCGACCCGAGCCACGGCGACCTGTCGACGAATGCCGCCATGGTGCTGTCGAAAGGCGCAGGGCTCGCCCCGCGCGCGCTGGCCGAAATGCTGAAGCCCGAACTGGCGACGGTCCCCGGCGTGACGTCGGTCGAGATTGCGGGACCTGGGTTCATCAACTTGCGTTTGGCCGACGACATCTGGCGCGCCGAACTCGCCGCCATCCATGCGGCGGGCGACAGCTATGGCCGGTCTGACCTGGGCGGCGGGTCAATCGTCAACATCGAATATGTGTCGGCCAACCCTACCGGCCCGATGCATATGGGCCATTGCCGCGGCGCTGTCGTCGGCGATGCGCTGGCGAGCCTGCTCGAATGGGCGGGGCATAAGGTCACGCGCGAATATTACGTCAACGATGCGGGCGGGCAGGTCGATGTCCTCGCCCGGTCGGTGCACGTTCGCTATTGTCAGGCGGCAACCGGAAAAGAAGTGGAAATCCCTGAAGGCCTTTACCCCGGGGACTATCTCATTCCCGTTGGTCGATCATTGGCCGTTGAGTTTGGCGACCAATATTTGGATGCTCCCGAGAGCGAGTGGCTGGCTCTGTTCCGCACAAGAGCGGTCGCCGCGATGCTCGAGCTGATCAAGGCCGATCTCGCCCTGCTCGGGATCCACCACGACCTGTTTTCCTCTGAGGCTGCGGTACAAGCGGCGAGAAAGCCCGAGGCGGCCGAAGCCGTGCTGCGTGCGGCAGACCTCGTCTACGACGGCCAGCTCGAAGCGCCCAAGGGCGAAGTCGATCCCGACTGGGAGCCGGTCACCCTGCCGCTGTTCCGCTCCACGGCGTTCGGCGACGACCAGGATCGCCCAATCCGCAAGTCGGATGGCAGCTGGACCTATTTCGGCGCGGACATGGCTTATCATTTCCAGAAATCGGAAAGCGCCGATGCGCTGATCGACATCTGGGGCGCGGACCATGCCGGTACCGTCAAGCGCATCCGTGCAGCCGTCTCCGCACTCACTGGCGGCAAGCCGTTCGACGTGAAGCTCATCCAGATGGTTCGGCTGCTCCGCGCGGGCGAGCCAGTGAAGATGTCGAAGCGCTCCGGAAATTTCGTCACGCTCGCCGACGTCGTGAACGAAGTCGGTAAGGACGTTGTCCGCTTCACCATGCTGACGCGCAAAGCCGACGCGCAGATGGATTTCGACTTCGCCAAGGTGGTCGAGGCGTCGAAGGACAATCCGGTCTTCTACGTCCAGTACGCCCATGCCCGCATCCGTTCGATCGGGCGCAAGGCAGCGGAGTCAGGTATTGCGGCTGATGCCGGGGCGGTCGACCGGCTCGACGCCGAAGACCTCGAACTCGTGAAGCTCGCTGCCCAGTTCCCGCGCATCGTCGAGTCGGCCGCGCTGGCACGCGAACCGCATCGGATTGCCTTTTACCTTTACGATCTTGCCGCTGCGTTTCACGGCTATTTCAATTTGGGACACGAGCGCACCGATCGCCGGGTTGTGGTGGCCGATGACGCCGCCTTAAGTGCTGCACGTCTTTTCCTCGTTGATGGAATAGGACAAATCATCCGCAACGGCTTGGCGATCATGGGGGTGGCCGCCGTCGAAGAAATGTGAGCCGGGAGAATAATGGTGAGCGACAGCGCGCGAGACCCTTCGGTCGATGAAGACCGGTTGCCCTGGCTCGAAGCCGTCGACGAAGACGACACCAGCGAGGGCGTCTCGGTCGGCAAGCTGATGGCGCTGGTCGTCGCGGCGCTTGTGGCGCTGGGGATCGTCATTGGCGGCATTTGGGCGTTTGGCTCAAAAAGCGCGCCCGGCAATATCACCGATCCCACCCTGATCGCGGCCGCCGAGGGCGATTACAAGGTCAAGCCCGAAGCGCCCGGCGGCATGAACGTCGAAGGCAAGGGCGACAGCGCTTTTGCGACATCGGAAGGGGCAGAGGCGACCGGCAAGATCGACACAAATGCGTTGCCCGAGGCGCCGGTGAAGGGCGTTAAGGGTACGACTGATGCCGGTGCGACCGGCAAGCCTTCGGCCAACACCACCATTGCCGTGCCCAAACCTGGCGGGCAGCTCGTCGCCAAGCCCCCGGTCGTGGTCGCGCCTGTGCGGACCGGCGCGGGCGGCGCAATGGTCCAGCTCGGCGCCTATGGCTCGGAAGCGAAGGCAATTATGGCTTGGACGTCACTGGCGTCGCGCTTTGCCTATATCGCGCCGATGAAGCACCAGGTCGTGTCTGCCGAAGTCGGCGGGTCGACCGTTTACCGCTTGCGTGCGGATGCAGGCGCCCAGGCGGCCGGCATCTGCGCCAAGCTGAAGGCCGCCGGCGAAAACTGCATCCAGGTCAATTGATCCAGCGATTGACGGCACCGGCGGTCGGCGTATGCCGTCGGGCATGACACCTGCGATTTTCGGTCTGTCGGGGCCGGTCCTGACCGATGACGAGCGTGCTTTTTTCGCCGAAGCGAAACCGGCGGGCTATATCCTGTTCAAGCGCAACTGCGTCGATCGTGTGCAGTTGCGGGCGCTGACCGACAGTTTGCGCGTGCTCGAAGGAAGCGCCGATGTCGCGATCCTTATCGATCAGGAAGGCGGGCGCGTCGCGCGGATGCAACCGCCTGAATGGCCGGCCTTTCCGGCGGGCGCCGCGTTCGATGCGCTTTATGACATCGCGCCTATCTCCGCGTTGGAAGCCGCGCGGACCAATGCCCGGGCATTGGGATTGATGCTTGCTGAAGTCGGGATCACGGTCGACTGCTTGCCGCTGCTTGATGTGCGCACGCCCGAAACTCACCCCGCCATTGGCGACCGGACATTGGGCAGCGACCCGCTACGTGTGGCCTCGCTGGGACGTGCGGTGATCGACGGCCTGCGAGAAGGTGGCGTCGTGGGCGTGGTCAAGCACATGCCCGGGCAGGGCCGCGCGAAGGTCGACAGCCATTATGACCTGCCGGTAGTCGATGCCGACGATGCGACACTGGAACAGGATCTGCGACCCTTCCGCCAACTCAACACTGCGCCGATGGGCATGACCGGCCATATCATGTTTCCGGCATGGGACACCGAGCGCTGTTCGACTTTGTCGCCCGTCATCATCGGCGACATCATCCGCGGACGGATCGGTTTCGACGGGTTGCTAATGAGCGACGATCTCGACATGCAGGCGCTGAAGGGCGACGTGCCGTCACGCGCCGCAGGGGCCGTGGCTGCCGGATGCGACGTGGCGCTCAACTGCTGGGGCCGGATGGACGAGATGGTCGGCATTGCCAACGCCCTGCCTGAAATGACGGCGATCGGGCATGCGCGGCTTGCCCGCGCAATGGCGACGATTGCGCCGGTCGACGACTTTGCGGCGCTGTTCGAACTGATTGCCAAGCGCGACGAACTACTGGGCCTTGCATGATGCAGGACGATGCGGCCCTTACCGTCGATCTTGGCGCGTGGGAGGGGCCTCTTGATCTGTTGCTGGCCCTTGCCCGGTCGCAAAAAGTCGACCTGCGCGCGATCTCAATCCTCGCGCTCGTTGACCAGTATCTCGATTATCTGAAGCGCGCGGGCGCGGCGCACCTCGATCAGGCCGCCGATTATCTCGTCATGGCCGCTTGGCTCGCCTATCTGAAATCCTGTCTGCTGTTGCCCAAGGCCGAGCAGGCCGACCCAAGCCCCGAGGAACTGGCGTGGCGCCTGCAGCAGCGGCTGATGCGCCTTGAAGCGATGCGCGACAGTGGCGCCCGGCTGATGGCACGCGACCGGCTGGGCCGCGATGTCTTCATGCGAGGGTGCCCGGAAGGGTTGGCGACAGATCGCCAGATGCTCTGGCAGGCAAGTCTCTTCGACCTGATCGCGGCCTATGGCCGGGTGAAGGCCCGCAGCGCGCCCGTCTTGCATCAGGTCAGCCGCCGCCCGGTGATGACGCTCGACGCCGCGATTTCCCGCTTGGAAGCGCTCGTCGGCCGGATGCGTGACTGGACCGCGATTGCCGCGTTCATGCCGCGTGACGGCGACCCTGACTTCCGACGGTCGGCGTTTGCCTCCACCGTCGTGGCCACCCTCGAACTGGCGCGGCGCGGCACGCTCGACCTGCGGCAGGATGTCCCGTTCGGCCCGCTACTGGTAAAGGCCGCATGACGGGGCCGGACGATCTGGCTCGGGCCGTCGAGGCGCTGCTTTTCGCCAGCGAGGTGCCTTTGGCCGCCACCGATATTGCGGGACGTCTGGACGTGGCCGACGTCGACGACGTTCTGTCTGCGATAGCCGCACGTCACGCCGGGCATGGCATCGAGCTCGTCGAACGCGGGGGCCGTTGGCATTTTCAGACGCCGGCCGACCTGGCGCACCTGCTGCGCGAAACGCGAGAGTCGGCGCGCCGGCTGAGTCGCGCGGGCGTCGAGACGCTGGCAATCATCGCCTATAACGAACCGGTCAGCCGCGCGGAGATCGAGGCGATCAGAGGCGTGCAGATTTCGAAGGGCACTCTCGACGTGTTGATCGAGGCGGGCTGGATTGCGCTCGCCGGGCGCAGGCAAGTGCCCGGACGTCCGTTGACCTACGCGACTACCGCTGATTTTCTGTCGCACTTCGGGCTGGCCGATCGTCGCGACTTGCCGGGAATCGACGATCTGCGTGCGGCCGGGTTGCTCGACCCCATGGCCGACGATTGGGAGATGGGTGAAAACAAGACGGAACTGGAAAGCGCGGACGAGAGCGACTAGATAGGGGTGACACTATGGAGATCGACACATGGGCCTCTCACTTCCGCATATCCTGATTTTCGCGGTCGTGGCGATTCTGCTGCTGGGCGGCGGACGCTTTTCGTCGATGATGGGCGACGTCGCCAAGGGCGTAAAGAATTTCAAGAAGGGCATGGCTGAAGAGGATGGAATCAGTCCTGCCAAGCCAACGACCCTGATCGAAGGCAAGACCGCAGCTGACATAATCGCCGAGCACGAAGCCGCCAAGGCGGCTGCGGCTCCCCGGGATACGCAGGCTTAATTCAGCCGTCGCCCGGAACGAAGGAACGGCGTTACATCATGTTCGACATTGCGCCGTCCGAGTTCCTCTTATTCGCGCTTGTGGCGCTGATCGTCATAGGCCCGAAAGACCTGCCCAAGGCGATGCGCGTGGTTGGCCGCTTCGTAGGCAAGGCGCGCGGCATGGCGAACCAGTTCCGCAGTGGCTTCGACGCGATGGTCCGCGAGGCCGAGCTCGAGGAAATGGAAAAGAAGTGGAAAGAGGAAAATGCGCGGATCATGGCCGAACATAGTTCGCTGACCGACTTTTCCGATCCCGCCCCGGTGCCGATGCCGATGCCCGTAGAGCCCGAAATCCCGACCGCCCAAGATGAGCAACCGGCTCTCCCTGCCCCAGCGGAAAAGTCGGCATGAGCGAGGCAGACGCCGATATCGACGCTTCGAAAGCGCCGCTGCTCGATCACCTGATCGAGCTTCGCCGCCGCCTGTTGTGGAGCTTTGCCGCGCTTGGCGTGGCATTCTCGATCTGCCTGTATTTTGCGCGCGATATCTTCGCAGTGCTTGTCCATCCGCTACTCGTCGCCGGGCAGAACAAGCTGATCTATACCCAGATTTTCGAGGCTTTTTTCGTCGAGCTGAAAGTCGCGTTTTTTTCGGCCATCATGCTGGCGTTCCCGATCATCGCGAACCAGCTGTGGCTGTTCATTGCGCCGGGCCTGTATAAGAAGGAAAAGCGCGCCGCCCTGCCATTTTTGTTCGCCACGCCCGTCCTGTTTGGGATGGGGGCCAGCCTTGCCTATTTTGTCGCGATACCGCTGGCATTGCATTTTCTGCTCGGGGCCAATTTCCAGGGCATGGTCGGCGGCGTACAACAAGAAGCATTACCGGCGGTCGGTAACTACCTGACATTCGTGATGCAGTTCCTGTTCGGTTTCGGCCTGTCGTTCTTGCTTCCGGTGCTGCTCATGCTGCTGGAAGCGGCTGGCATCGTAACCCGCGCACAGCTTGTCGCGTCACGACGGTACGCAATCGTTGGGGCGTTCGGCATAGCAATGGTTCTGACGCCGCCCGATATTGGTTCGATGATGCTGCTCGCGGTCCCGCTCTGCATCCTCTATGAACTAACTCTTGTAGCAACCTGGTTTACCGAACGCGCGCGCCGACGCACCGTTGATCCCGCTGATGCCTGAAAAAAATTTGGGTCCGAAATTCTGGCCGGGGGGTGGCCAGAGTTTCGGACCCGTGAGTGGAACGGCGAGAGCGGGGGGGCCAAAAGGTCGCCGTCCGAAGAGTTAAACGGGCGGACTAAGCTCGGGTTCCGATCGCCGGAAAAAATTTTCGATGAGCTTTTTACCGGCCAGCTGTCCCTGAAAGGACAGGAAAAAGAACCGAATAACGACCGTGGTCAACGTCATATTTGACCGTTGATCGCAATTGCCTCCCAAGCGCGTCAACGATCCTCAGCGAGGCTTCGTGTTTTGCTATGTCCCGATGCTGAAGAGAAGCCGAGCGGATCTCCAGACATGCCGACGCCGGCGGCTCCGCGGCCTGCACGTGGATTGAAATCGGCGCTGCCGGGTTCGAAAATAAAGCAATTTCAGTTACCTCAGTAAACAAGAATGCCAAAGGCATAGCTGTGTCCTGCCCCACCATCGCTGCGATTGAAGACACGGTGACGACGGGGGCCGTGGTGAGCTGCCCGGCATTTGAGCGGAAATTTGCAACCAGTTCGCCGATCAACGCCTTAACATCGATGCCAGCGCTGTTTTCGAGCTCCGCATAATGATTGCGGTGAACGATCGCGAGCGCGTCGACGCGCCGCTGAATGGCCGCGTAAGCCAGTTGCGCGCCGACCTCTGTCTCTCCCCGCGCATGCAGATTGATGAGGCTCGCGATCACCTGCAGATTATTCTTCACCCGGTGGTGGACCTCGCGCGTCAGCTTGACCTGGTCGGCTAGCGCAACTTCGAGTTCGCATTCGCGCTCGGCCAGACGGTCGGCAAACGCCATGAAGCTCGTCTCAAGCTCGCGTATTTCGGTCGCCGGTGTTTCTGAAAGCGTAATGCGCGCAGATCCCGGCTCATAGTCGCCCACCGCCGCGCGCAGCGCCTTCAACGGGCCGACGAGAAAGCGGTCGACGACATAATAGCCCACCAGCACGGCCGCCGCCCACATCAATAAGGGCAGGAAAGCCAACAACGCTTCAGTAACATCGATCGCCGCACCTGCGACGCTTATCGTGAGGGAAAGAGTGGAGATGCCAACAGGAACAGTGGCGGACTCGGTGCGCGTTAAGGGATCGGCATCCAGCGTATCTTCCAGATCCACATTGGCGCCATCAATATCGAGCGTCATTCGGTAGGGCAGGGCGAAGCCGCTGGGCTTTGCAAAACGTGCAAGCTTGGCACGATTATACCGCGCGATCGCGATGCTGGCGCCGCCCCGCGACGGCACGACGAGATCGACAACGTCGCCGGTGCGGCGAAAAACAGGCTGGGAATCTGTTAGCGCAACTACGGGTCGTTGATCGGTGATTTTATTGCTCGTGCACACGGGCCACGAGCCGGTTCCAAAAAGTGCGACGGGCGTGTGGCGCATCGGGTTCGAGGCAAGCTGGGCGTTCAGGCGCGCGCAGGGACCTACGCCTTGCGGATCCAGATCAAGGCCGTTCGCGGCCTGACTGAGCGCAACAATATCCGACGTTAGTTCCGCACTCAATTTTCGCGCGGCTTCGGTCGCGGCAATCTCGACATCGGCACGCCGTTGCTTGTCGGCGGTTCTTGCGGATTGGAGCGACACCAGTAACGCCACCGCGCCGAGTGGCATGAGCGCAATCGTCAGCACCAGAATGAGTTTCTGGCTTGTTGACAGCCGGATGAAGGCCAAAGTCCAGCCTGGCCGTCCGGACGCCTGCATTGATAGGCTCCCGCTCAGTCGAGACGCCGGAGCAGATCCAGCATTTCAGCGGGAATATCTTCCTCTACGGTCGCGCGAAAGGCGTTGCGCAAGGCGGTGCCTACATCATGGGCTGCTTGCCGTACCGGCACCGTCGCTTCGGCTCTAGCAAAGCCCGACGCCGTCCCAGATTTTGGCTTCGCCGGCGCCATCGTCTTTTTTGCTTCTGCCACCTGCCACCCTGTCGTGTTCGCGCGCTCGTGCCCGGAAACTGATTCGGAATTTGCCACTAATATCGACGCCTGCAACGTTGAAAATTTGCCCAATGTTCGATGAAACTAAAATCCTACTCGTTGGTTCCATCGCGACGGGAATATCGTAACCGTAACGGTCCGGGGCAATTCGGGTCAGGGGGTTGCCAAGGACCGCGCCATACCGACACAGCCCGCTGGCACGCGTAAAGGACGTTTATTATCATGACCCTGGGACAGCAGCTTGCCCCCCATCTACCGTTTGTTCGTCGATATGCCCGCGCCCTGACAGGCAATCAGAAGCAGGGCGACGCCTATGTCCGTGCGACGTTGGAAGCGATTGTTGCTGCGCCAGGCGAGTTCCCACGCGATGTTGATCCGCGGCTTGGCCTGTATCGTACGTTCCAGGCGATCTGGGATTCGGCGGCAATCGACGTTGGCGACAGCGATAGCGACGACGAAAGCAGCCGCAGCGAACTCGCACGCGCGCGCCTCTCGCGCATGACCCCCCGATCGCGCCAGGCCCTGCTGCTTACGGCCATGGAGGGCTTTACAGTTGAAGACGCGGGCTATTTGATCGGCGCTAATCGCACCAAAGTCGAAGCACTGGTGGCAGAGGCGCTTGCCGATATCGAGTCTCAGACCCGCGCTAGTGTCCTGATCATCGAGGACGAACCGATGATCGCGATGGATCTGGAAACCATTGTCCGCGACCTTGGTCATGATGTGGCGGGTATTGCGGTAACGGCCGATGAAGCGGTCGCGATGGCAAAATTGACCAAGCCGGGTCTGATTCTGGCCGACATCCAGCTTGCGGATAACAGCTCGGGGATTGACGCCGTGCGCGATATCCTGAATGAAATTTCAATACCGGTAATTTTTATTACCGCGTTCCCCGAGCGCCTGCTAACTGGTGAACGGCCGGAACCGACATTCCTTATCACCAAACCCTTCCAACGGCCGACGGTAAAAGCGGCGATCGCGCAAGCCTTGTTTTTCGATGAGGCAACCGTTCCGGCAGCGTGATGGAACCCGTCGGCGGCTGAAGACGTTACAGTTCCAATCAGGAGCAAAGTACATGGTCGACAGCCAACCCATTCACGAGACAACGACGCAGGCACGGGCTGGTACTGGTCCAGGTGTCATGCGTTACGTTCTTGCGGTGTCGTTGCTTCTTGTCGTGCTCGGCCTCGCGCTTGTTGTCGCGTTGGACTGGATGAGTTGATGATTCAGGTGCAGAGGCCTGGTGAGGGCTTCGACCGCGACGCCGAACGAATTGCGCTGTCGGATGAAGAGTTCAAGGCTGAACTTGTGCTCATCATTCCGCAATTGCGCGCTTTCGGCCGGTCGCTGTCAGGAAATCGTGATCTGGCCGACGACCTTGTGCAGGAAACATTGATGAAGGCTTGGGCTGCGCGCTCACGCTTTCAGGCAGGTACGAACATGCGCGCCTGGACGTTCATCATCCTGCGCAATCTGTTCTTGTCGCAAATGCGGCGCTCGCGATTCACAGGCGAGTGGGACGATCTTACAGCGGACCGACTGCTGGCCGCTCCCGCCGGTCAGGATCGCCAGATCGAGCTCGGCGACGTGCAGCGCGCCTTGCAGCATTTGCCGCAGACCCAGCGCGAGGCCCTGATCCTCGTGGGTGCTGGCGGCTTTGCTTATGAAGAGGCCGCCGACATCTGCGGTGTGGCCGTGGGCACGATCAAAAGCCGTGTCGCGCGCGGTCGCGTGGCACTGGAGGCGCTCCTGTCGGGCAACACGCTCGAACCACGAGCGCGCTTCGAACGAGGCCCGCGGAGCGCGCTAGATACGATCATGGGTGAAGTCGAAACGCTCAGTCAGCAACAATTCGACTGATTAGTCGTCCAATCGACGCAGCAAGCGCCGCATGTCTTCGGGGGCGGACACCAGCACAGGATAGGCGCGACGCAGGGCGTTTCCCGTGCCACGACGCGTTCGACCGACGGAGTCGTTCACCTCGTGCGCACTCGCATAGCGAATAACTGTCGGTGCTTTCAGTAACGGCAGCCGGTCGTCTATAGGCGGTTCCATACAGGGGCCAACGCTCACCTTACCCATTGTTTCCAAAAGAACAAAAGGCTGTGCCGACGATGGTCGCAACTGCAGGCGGATCAATTGACGGCACGGCCATGAGTGCAGCAGTGGCGCGCGCACGCGAAACATCGCCTTTTCTGCGCCGCCTGATCGCCACCTACCCGGACATCGTCGATGCGACACGCGTCTCTCCATTACACGCGATCGCGCTGGCACGGGACGCAGGCGACGGCGATCTGGCAGCAAGGCTGCGACGGATGCGCGCGCGCCATATGCTTGCAATTGCGCTCGCTGACCTGTCCGGCGCCTGGCCGCTCGAAACGCTGGTTGCCGCGCTTAGCGACTTTGCCGATCAGGCCCTCGACTTTGCCCTTGCGGAGGCCATTCGCAGTCATGTGCAGGGGGCGGCGGTTCAGGGCTTGGCCGTGATCGCCCTCGGCAAGCATGGCAGTCGCGAATTGAACTACAGCTCAGACATCGATCCCATCTTTATCTACGATCCCGATACGCTGCCCCATCGTGCGCGGGAGGAGCCGGGTGAAGCCGCCGTGCGGATCGTGCGCCGGGTCGTCGATCTTCTGCAAACGCGCGATGCCGCCGGGTTTGTGTTTCGGGTCGATTTGCGGCTCCGCCCCGCGTCGGAGGCAACGCCGGTGGCGCTGCCCGTAGACGCCGCAATCGCGCATTACGAATCGAGTGCACTGGCGTGGGAACGCGCGGCATTCATCCGGGCGCGCGCCGCGGCAGGGGACTTGGCTTTGGGGCGGCGATTTCTCGACACGATCCAGCCGTTCGTCTGGCGCCGCAGCCTCGATTTCGGGGCCATAGGCGATTTGCGGGCGCTAACGCACTCGATCCGCAGCCATCACAAGGGTCAAGCCTTTGGCGCGGGTTACGACCTGAAGCGCGGGCGCGGCGGGATCCGCGAAGTCGAGTTCTACGCACAGATCCACCAGCTGATCCACGGTGGGCGTGACCCGCTGCTGCGCGACGGTGCGACCTTGCCGGCGCTGGCTTCGCTCGCGTCGGCGGGCTGGATCGCCGAGGCAGACGCGACCATGCTCGCGGACGCCTACCGGCTCTACCGGACCATCGAACACCGCTTGCAGATGATCGACGACCAGCAGACACACGTCCTGCCGACTTCGCCTGCTGCACTGGATGACGTGGCACGGCTGCATGGAGTGGCGGACGGCGCCGGGCTGCTCAACCTGCTGCGCGCATCCGTTGAGGCGGTTGGCGCGGCCTATGACGCGCTCGACGACAGGGGAAATGATCCGCAAGCCGAGCCGGATGCGACGACTGCCCTGTCCGACTTTGGCGATCCGGCAGCCGCTGCGCTGCGGATCGAGCGCTGGCGTTCCGGAGGCGTGCGCGCCATCCGCAGCCCCGCCGCAGTCGGCGCCTTCGAGGAAATGCTGCCCGGCATTTTGACGGATTTGGCCAGTGCCCCGGATCCGGATGCAGCACTCGCGCGGCTCGACACGCTGTTGGGACGGTTGTCGAGCGGGATCAACCTGTTCCGCCTGCTCGAGGCCCAGCCTGCCGTGCGCGCCTTGCTCGTGGATATCCTCAGCCATGCTCCGACCCTTTCGGATGCGCTCGCGACGCAACCGGCATTGATTGACCGGCTGCTCGACCGCACCGCCCTGGGACCGATCCCGGCGCTGCCCGCGCTCATCGCGGAAATGGAGGCACGGGGTTCACAGACCGAGGCGCTGCTGGATAATGTCCGCCACGTTGTTGGCGAATACCGCTTCGCGCTTGGCGCCCAGATCGTGGAGGGTGCCAGCGACCCGCTCGCGGTCGCTGCAGGCTATGGACAGCTCGCCGAGGCGGCGATCGAAACGGTCACCCGACGACTCATTGCCGATTTCGAAGCGGCGCATGGACAAGTCGCCGGGTGCGAATTCGTCATCCTTGCACTTGGCCGCATGGGCGGCGGCTTGTTGACCCATGCGTCCGACCTCGACCTGATCTACCTCTTTTCGGGCGACTTCGCTGGGGAGTCGGATGGTGCGCGGCCACTTGGGGCCTCGCACTACTTCAATCGCCTCGCACAACGGGTGACGGCGGGCCTCTCCGTAGCGACGGCAGCGGGTGCCTTGTACCAGGTCGATACGCGGCTGCGCCCGTCGGGTGCCCAGGGTCCGCTGGTGACGACGCTCGACTCGTTTGCACGCTATCAGCAGGAGGCGGCCTGGACCTGGGAGCATATGGCGCTTGCCCGCGCGCGCCCGGTTTTCGGGTCTGCCGCGCTAAGGGCATCGTTGGCCGATATCGTCATGGCCACCCTTCGACAGCCTCGCGACCGGGCCAAACTCGTGGCCGATGTCATCAAGATGCGGGCCGACATTTCGACACACAAGCCGCCAGCCGGGCCGTTTGATGTCAAGCTGGGGCCGGGTGGCCTCGTCGACCTCGAATTTGCCGTACATTTCATCCAGCTGGCGCACGGCATCGGCCTCTCGCCTGACCTGCAGCTGGCCATCGCGCAGCTCGCAGATGTCGGTCTGGTCGATGCGGATTTGGGCGACGCCTACGACCTGCTGACCCGTCTGCTCGTCACGCTAAGGTTGGTCACGCCGGGACTTGGCGAGCCGGTGCCGTCCAGCAAGGCTGTCGTTGCGCGTGCGTGCGGCGCGCGCGACTGGCCTGATCTGCTTGCCCGACTCGACGCGGCGAGGCAGTGCGTCACCCGGCATTGGATAGCCGTGCGGGAAGAAGGGGAAAAGCGTAATGGTTGATGTCGGATCAATGGCACCCGAAGTGTTGCTGACACTTGCCGACGGATCAGAAACCGGCACGAGCGCCTTTAGGGGCAGGACTCTTGTCGTCTATTTCTATCCCAAGGACGACACGCCTGGCTGCACGAACGAGGCCAAGGCTTTCAGCGCTCTCATGCCCGATTTTGAAAAGGCCGGCGTCGCCGTGGTCGGCGTGTCGAAGGACAGCGCCAAAAGCCATGCGAAATTCATCGCGAAATATGATCTCAAGGTTGCCCTTGCCGCCGATACCGATGGCAGCGTGTGCGAGGCATTCGGCGTCTGGGTGGAAAAGTCGATGTATGGAAAAACCTATATGGGAATCGAACGGGCAACGTTCCTCATCGATGCCGACGGGCGAATCGCGCAGCTCTGGCGCAAGGTCAAAGTGCCGGGTCACGCCGAGTCGGTGCTTGCCGCAGCGATGGCATGACAGCGCAATCAAGCCGCGAGGTCTTAAATTTCCGTTATCTATAACCATTCGTCGCGCGACGGGTTCGGCCCGACGCGCAAAAGTTGAAGCGCCCCTGTAAAAGGATACCCCAGTGCTGACGGCAAGTTCGGATCGGTTCTGGCCGTAGAACGATCCCGACGTTGAGTTGTTCCAGCTTACCCTAAAAATGGTCGCGGGGGGATTGAATGAATTTGGATTGCTTTTCAGGAGGGGATCGCTTTGCGTCCGCGCTCCGCGACAAATTCCGCTCGCGTGATCTTTTCCTCCATGACGGCAGCACGATGCGCCGGGTCCATGTCTCCGCAAAGGTTCAGGTTGCCGGCGCGACGGCTGGTGTGACCACGTTGACGCTCGCCCTGTTGTCCGTCGCGCAGTTCGCCGTCGGTGCGCCTGCTGTGGCGGGGGCCCTGACCGCCACCGTCTCGCGCGAGGTCGCTGTTGCCCGCATGAATGCCAAGGTTGCCTCAATGGAAGCCGAAATGGCGACAATTCGTGCCGCGGCTGCCAATCATGCCAAACGCTTGGAAGAGCGCCAGGCAATGCTCGACGCCATCGTGTCGGGCAAGCGCGTGATGCCGGCGTCCATGCCTGCAAGCCCCGCGGCCGCTTCGCCCCTGCTGGGTAGTTTGCTTGCGCCTCTGGCATCGGCCGAAGGGCACCAGAACAAGCTCGCTGGTCGCCTCGCCAGTGCGACCGACGCCCGCTACCAGGTGACAGCCGCGGCAATCGGACGGCTCGGCATCGACGCCAGCCGTTTCCACCTTGTTTCGGGTGCCATGGGTGGTCCCTATGAACCGATGCCCAATGCAAGCGCGTCGCCAATGGCCAAGGGCCAGCCCGATCCCGCCTTTCGCGCCCTGTTCCAGTCGTGGAAGCGGCTCGAGCAGCTCCAGCAGGGCATCGTCGCGATCCCGTCACAGCGTCCTGTCGAAGCGGTGACGTTCACCAGCGGCTTTGGCATCCGTAGCGATCCGTTCCGTGGCGGCGCGGCCATGCATGCCGGCGTGGACATTCCCGGACCAATCGGCACGCCGATCTATGCGACAGCCGATGGCGTCGTGGCCCGCGGTGAGTGGGCCAATGGCTATGGCAATCTTATCGAACTCGACCATGGCAAGGGCATCCAGACGCGTTACGGTCACCTTTCGGCAATCCTTGTGCAGCCAGGCACGCGTGTCACGCGCGGCCAGCTGATTGCGCGAATGGGGTCGACGGGCCGATCGACCGGATCGCATCTCCATTACGAAGTCCGCCTCGACGGTCATGCCGTCAATCCGATGCCTTTCCTGCAGTCAGCGAACTATCTCGTTGCCATGCAGACGCGCGGCGATCTTGCCGTCGGTGGACCCAAGGGCGAATAACTTGTCGTTGGCCCGTCGCGGGTCTATCTCGGGCCGATGAACACCGTCGCCCTTACCGAATCCGCCGCACGTCGCGTGGCGTCGATCGCCGAACGCCAGGGTAAACCTGCCGTGCTCCGCCTTGCGGTCGAGGGCGGTGGCTGTTCGGGGTTCCAGTATAAATTTGCCCTTGCCGACGCACCCGAGGCGGACGACAGCATCGCCACCCGCGATGGTGTTTCGCTGGTTGTCGATCCCATCAGCCTCGATCTCATTGCCGGGGCCGAAGTCGATTACGTCGAATCGCTCGGCGGTGCCGCGTTCCGCGTCACCAATCCCAACGCGGCGAGTGGCTGCGGCTGCGGGTCTAGCTTTTCCATCTAGTGAAAATCGCGACCTACAACGTCAATGGCATCAAGGCGCGCTTGCCACGTCTGATCGAATGGCTCGGCGAGCAAAAGCCCGACATCGCCGTTCTTCAGGAGCTGAAAACCAGCGACGAGACCTTTCCCGAAAGCGACATCCGCGACGCGGGCTACGGCGCGATCTGGCATGGGCAAAAAGGCTTTAACGGCGTGGCCGTCCTGGCGCGTGGCAACGATCCGGTCGAGCGTCTGCGCGGCTTGCCCGACGATCCCGACGATACCCACAGCCGGTACCTCGAGGCAGAGGTCGACGGCCTGATCGCCGCGTCGATCTACCTGCCCAACGGCAATCCGCAGCCGGGGCCGAAGTTCGACTATAAGCTTGCCTGGTTCGATCGGCTGAACGCGCATGCCGCCACGCTGCTCGAAGAAGAGCGCCCTGTCGTGCTTGCCGGCGATTACAATGTGGTTCCGACCGAGGCTGACATCTGGTCGCCGAACGGGCTTACTGGCGATGCGCTGGTCCAGCCCGAAAGCCGCGCTGCCTTCCGGCGCCTCAACGCGCAAGGCTGGACGGACGCACTCAGGACGCGCCACCCGACGGCCAGGATGTGGACCTTCTGGGACTATCAGATGAACGCCTGGCCGCGTGATGCGGGTTTTCGCATCGATCATCTGATGCTGTCGCCGCAAGCGGCCGACCGGCTGGTCGATGCCGGCGTCGACCGCGACTATCGCGGTCGCGAGAAGGCCAGCGACCACGCGCCGACCTGGATCGTTCTACGTTAGGCCTGCATCGACGGCGAGCGCAGCCGCCGCAGCATCGAACCCGCGCCACGCCGCATTGGCCAGCGCGCCCCCGGTACTGATCCGCCGAACCCCCAAGGCTGCCAGGTCGGCAACACGCATCTGCGGGTTCATCAGCAGCACATTGACGGGCCGAGGCGCAACCGCGCGGACCTGTGCGGCGATTTCGGCACTGTCGGTGACACCCGGCGCATAAAGGCAGTCGGCCCCTGCGTCGGCATAGGTGGTCAATCGTTCGATGGATTCCTGCGGGGACGACAAGCCCCACAGCCGCCCCTCGGTTCGTGCCACCAGCATCACGTCCGCACCCGCGGCATCGATGGCGGCACGGGCGGCTGCAATGCGCCGGATGGACAGGTCGAGCGGGTACAGCGCTCCGCCGTGCTGATCCTCGATCGACAGGCCCGCGATCCCGGTTGCGATCGCCCGCAAGACATTGGCAGCAACATCTTCGGGGCTGTCGCCGAAACCATTCTCGAAATCGGCATTGACCGGCAGGTCGGTCGCCGCAACCAGTGTACGCAGGTGCGCGAGGCACTCATCGAGGCTGATCTGATAGTCGGTCAGACCCAGCGATAGCGCCGCTGCCGAACTCGACGACGCCAGCGCCTTGAACCCCATTTTCTCCAGTCGCCGCGCACTCCCCGCGTCCCACGGGTTGGGCAATACGAAGCAGCCCTGCTTGTGCAACTGGCGAAAGGCGGCACGGCGCGGCGCGAATTCGGTCAACTCACAGCGCCTTTTCATAAATGCGATAGACCTTGTTGATCTTGCCCCCCACGGCCTCGCCGACCGAGCGCATCGGGCCGTTCGAGGACAGCACCCACCCGAAATCGCCTCGGGTTGCCCCGAATTTGCTGACGGCATCCCGGCGAATATGCTCGATCAGCATCATCGCCAGCTGGCTCGCGACCCTCGATGATTGGTATTTTTTGAGGACGCCCATCAGCGGCACGCGCACCGTCTGCGCATGCGGCGCGCGCAGCCACCACAGCAGTTTCGCCCAGTTGAAGGGCAACAGCTTGCCGCCGAACTTGATCAACAGTTCGTTCATGTCGGGGATCGTCATCAAGAAGGCGGCGGGCACGCCTTCGACTTCGGCAATGCGGATGAGGTCGTTGAAGACCAACGGCTTCAGCTTCTTGCCCGCATATTCGATCTCCCTGTCGGTGAACGGCACGAAACCCCAGTTGTCGCTCCATGCGTCGTTGAGGATCCCGATGATGATCTGAGCCTCCGCGTCGAACTTGCTTTTGTCGACGCGGCGGATCCGGATGCGTGCGTTGCGCTCTCCGGAGGCGACGACGCGGTTGACGATGTCGGGAAAGCCGTCGGCAATGGGCAGGGCGTAGGTATAAAGGTCCTGGACGCCAGCATAGCCCGTTGCCTCGACCCAGCCCTGATAGGACGCCGCATTGAACGCCATCATCACCGTCGGCGGGTGGTCAAAACCCTCGACCAGAAGGCCGACCTCGTCCCAATAGGAAAAGCTGAACGGGCCCATCACCTTTGTCATGCCCTTGCCGCGGAGCCAATCCTCGGCGGCGGCGATCAGCGCGGCAATGGTCGCACCGTCCTCGGCTTCCAGAAAGCCCCACATGCCGGTGCCGGGCCCCATCCCCTGCTCGACGGGCTGCAATAGCGCGAGATGGTCGATATGCGCCGAAATGCGGCCCGTCACGCGTCCCTGGTCCTCGGCGAGGAACAGCTGCGCCTCGCCATGCTCGAACCACGGGTTCTTACGCGCGATGAGGAGGCCATGGACCTCGTCCTTCAGCGGCGGGACCCAATTGGGATCGTTCACGTACAGGCGGTAGGGAAGGTCCACAAAGGCAATGCGATCAGCCTTTGTCAGGACAGGACGAATGTTCAAGAGGCCTCACCTTTGCGTGCTGCTGTGCTGGTCACGAAATCTTTCGCCGCCGCAGATGCAAAGGGCAAGCACCGGTTGCAAACAGTCACTGTGAAAGCCACTGGCATCGCCACCCTCTCGCCACTATATTTGTGCAATGCCGCAGACAATGACGATGATGGACAATGCAGCTTCACTCGACTGTGTTCCGGGCGATATGCCCGATCCGGTGGCGCGGACCGCCGCGCGCGCCCGTATTGCCGACGACACGGCCATGTTGCGTGCGGCCGCCGAACTGACGCGCGACATCAACAGCGCGAAGCCAGCCATCTACTGGGCAGACTTCCTTGCGTCGGCGCTGGGCGGCTATGCCGCGCTATACGGCGCGATGGTCCTGCCGACTGGCTGGGCGGTTCTGGCGGCTGTTGTCGCTGTCCTCGCGCTCTATCGTGCCGGCAGTTTCATCCACGAACTGACGCACGTGAAACATTCGGCCCTGCCCGGTTTCCGCTTCGGCTGGAACGCGTTGGTCGGTGTGCCGATGCTGGTCCCCTCGTTCATGTACGAAGGCGTTCATACGCTGCACCACGCGCGGACGCGCTACGGCACGGTGGAGGACCCCGAATATCTGCCGCTGGCGCTGATGAAGCCGTGGACGCTGCCGCTGTTCGTCGTTGCGTCGCTGCTTGCCCCGATCGCGGTGCTCTTGCGGTTCGGCATCCTCACGCCGCTCTCTTTGCTGTCGCCCAAATTGCGGGAGATGGTGGTCGAGCGCTATTCCGGACTGCAGATAAATCCCGCCTTTCGCCGTCGCGCGCCCGAAGGTGAGCTGAAGCGGCAGTGGTTCTGGCAGGAAGCCGCTTGCAGCGTCTGGGCCGTTTCCCTGATCGCGCTGGTCGCGACCGGCACCGTTGCGCTGCGCCTGTTCCTGATCGGCCTGGGTGTCGCGTCGGTCGTCATGCTGCTCAACCAGGTCCGCACGCTCGTCGCGCATCTGTGGGAGAATGAGGGCGAAGCGATGACCGTCACCGCGCAATATCTCGATTCGGTCAATGTGCCGCCGCCGTCGCTGCTGCCGGCGCTCTGGGCGCCCGTCGGGCTGCGCTACCATGCGCTGCATCACTTGCTGCCGAGCTTGCCCTATCATTCGCTGGGGGAAGCGCACCGCCGTATTTCCGCTGCGGTGACGGCGGATTCTCCGTACCACAAGGGGAATTATGCAGGTCTCCCCGGCCTCGTCGGTCGACTGGCGGCAAGCACGATGGGCAAGCGTCCCGCCGTTTGAACCAGCTTATTCCTCGGTGCGGATGAGAACGGCTTCGCCGAGAGCGAGGAACAGCACGAACGGCCCCCAGGCTGCGAGAAACGGCGGATAGGCGCCGAGATTGCCCATCGCAAGGCCGAAATTGTCGGCGACGAAATAGGCAAAGCCCAGCGCCATGCCGATGACCGCCCGGACGAATAGCTTACCTGACCGTGCCAGGCCAAAGGCCGCAACGGCGGCGAGCAATGGCATCAGCACAGTCGACAGCGGCCCAGAAAACTTGTGCAACAGATTGGCCTTGAGCGACGCCGTTGGTCGTCCGGCCGCGTCAAGGTCGGCAATCGCCTCGCTCAGCTTGCTGTAGGACAAGCCGAGCGGGTCGACCGAAGAGAGGGTGAACTGATCGGGCCGCACACCCTTTGCTACCCGGATTGTCCCCAGCGATTTGCGCACGTCCGAGGCCACGTCGAAGGCCTGTGCTCCAGCCAATTCCCAGCCTCCCTCGACTGGCTTGGCGCTCGCGGCGGTGATTACCGACTTCAGGATCCCGCCCGTCCGGTCATAGACCGAGACATTGGTCAGGCGTGTTGCCATGCCGCGCCCGTTGGCAATATCGGCATGGATGAGGTCATCGCCGTCGCGCACCCAGACGTTGGTCACGCCGCCCCGTGCATCGGGAATGGGGCCGAACTCTACTGCCTCCCATTTCGTCAGCGTCGACACCGCGCGGGTCACGATCCGCTCGTTGAACACAAACGCGACGGCAGCCAGCATCAGGCTGGCGACGATGAACGGCGCCAGCACCTGATGGGCCGACAGGCCCGCGGCCTTCATCGCGATGACTTCGCTGTTCTGGTTGAGGGTCATGAACGCGATAAGCGTGCCGAGCAGGACGGAAAAAGGAAGGAATCGCTGGATGATCGCCGGCACACGCAGCGACACATATTCCAGGATCTGGGCCTGGCCATTGCCAGGATGGGCCAGGATCTTGTCGCTTTCGCCGAGCAGGTCCAGCGCCTGCAGGACCAGCACGAGCAGTGCCAGCACGGCAAAGCTGCGCGTCAGGAACAGCTTGCCCATGTAGATCGTGACGGTGCGCGATGGGAAAAAGTCGGGCATCGTCAGCGCTTCTTGGCAAAGATGTTGCGAAATGCCTTCGCCGCCTTACCCGCTACCCGATCGACCGCACCAATGGGCTGGCCGCCGGGCACGAAGGCGATCGTATAATACATCCACATGATCAGCGCGGCGAACAGCGCAAAGGGAATCCAGAGCGCGAAGAAGGGATCGACGATACCCAGCGCACCGCCAAGCCCCTGCGCATATTCGTTGACCTTGTGGTAGGTCACAACCATCACGATCGAAACGAACAC
The DNA here is from genome assembly GCA_049318505.1 of Sphingomonas sp. Lineage (GTDB taxonomy): Bacteria > Pseudomonadota > Alphaproteobacteria > Sphingomonadales > Sphingomonadaceae > Sphingomonas_O. The sequence goes on from JBMOGG010000002.1 coordinate 29,575, forward strand.
GCCCAGTGCCGATGTCGATCGCTTGGGCGGTACGGCGAGCGCGATGGCGAGCAGCGGCAACAGCAACATCATCATGACTTCAGCCAGCCGGTAATGGAAATTCGATCGCGCCTCGTTACGGATGTTCAACGGCACGCCCTTGTCTCCCCCGGTTTGGGCGAGTTGCGGCAGTGTCATCTCGGTTTCCTTCTCGCCGCGCTTGCGAAACGCCTCCATCTTGGGAAGGTCGATCGGCAGGTCGTGCGACGTGAAGGTCAGCACGCGCGGCGTGCGAAAGCCGGGCTGGTCGTGGATCAATGTGCCGTTCGACAGACGCAGGATGATGACGTCCCTGTCGTCGGTTGCCAGGAACTGGCCGTGCTCGGCTGCCACCGACAGCGACTTGCCGCCTGGCTGCCGTGCCATCACGAAGATGCCCGACAATTTCCGGCCCTGCTCCTCGCTCTTGTCGATGCGCAGGGTCATGTCCTTGCCCAGCTTGTTGAACTCACCAACCTTGATTGAGGCCCCTAGCGCGCCCGAGCGCAATTCGAAGCGCAATTCCTCATAGGCGAAGCGCGCGACCGGCTGGACATAGCCGACGATGCCCAGATTCACCGCCGCCAGCACGATGGTGTAGAGGTACGGGACGAGCAGCATGCGGTTGTAGCCCTGCCCGACCGCCTGCAGCACATCGAGTTCCGACGAAAGCGCCAGACGCCGGAAGGCCAGCAGGATGCCGAGCATCAGGCCGATAGGAATGCCGAGCGACAGATACTCCGGCAGCAGATTGGCCAGCATCCGCCAGACGACGCTGACCGGCCCCCCTTCCGATGCCACAAAATCGAACAGCCGCAGCATCCGGTCGAGCACCAGCAGCATGGCGGCAATGACCAGCGACCCGACCAGCGGGAGGAAGATCAGGCGCGCCAGATAGCGGTCGGTGGCGGAAAAAAAAGTCACACAATTCCGAAACGTCTGGAGGACGACATGAGGTCCCTATCAAGCTGCCGCGCGGGTTTCCAGCGTCGTCGTCGGCCCGTTGCCCAGCGCCGCGTCGATCGTTGCGCCCAGTGTCCGGATCGTGAATGGCTTGCGCAGCACGAAATCCTGACGGAACGCCTCGGCGCTGGCGATGTCGCCGGTGAAGCCGGTCACGAAAACGACCTTCAGGTCAGGTCGGATGCCGCGCAGTTCTTCCGCGAGTTCGGGGCCTGTCTGCCCCGGCATCAGCACATCCGACAGCAGCAGCGCGATGTCCGGGTGCGCACGTAGCTGCGAGGCGGCCTCCTTGGGGCCGAGGCAGGCTACGGGCACATGGCCGAGCTCTTTCAGCGCGTCGACCGTCGCGGCAAGGACGCGACGGTCGTCTTCGACAACGAGGATCTTGGCTGATGCAGTTGTCGGGTCGCCGACGCTGTCGCGCGCCCGATCTTCAACCGCGACCGCTTCGCCCGCATGGCGCGGAAAGTATATGGAAACAGTTGTGCCCGTGCCGACCATTGAGTCGACGGTCACGGTGCCGCCCGACTGGCGCACATAGCCGAAGACCTGGCTGAGGCCGAGGCCCGTGCCCTTGTCGCGCGCCTTTGTCGTGAAAAATGGCTCGAAAATCCGGTCGAGCACGGCACGCTCGATACCGGTACCGGTATCGCTGACCGCCAGCCGGACATAATCACCTGCTTCGAGATCGGGCCCTTCATTGCGGGCCAGGGTGACCTGGGCCGTGGCAATGGTCAGCGTGCCGCTTCCCTTGCCCGTCGCTTCAATCGCGTCGCGCGCATTGACAGCCAGATTGAGCAAGGCGTTTTCCAGCTGGTGGCGGTCGGCAAAGATCGGCCAGCCCCCGGCACGGGCGAGGTGCCTGACAGTGATACGCTCACCCAGCGTGCGATCGAGCAGGTCGGACATGCCCGCGATCAGGCTATCGGTATCGGTGGCGGTCGGCAGCAGCGGCTCGGCGCGGGCAAAGGCCAGCAGGCGCTTGGTCAGCGCCGCCGCACGGTGCGCGCCCTCCATGGCACTGTCGAGATGCCGCCGCGGGTCCTCCTGCCCGTCGTCGAGGCGGCGCTTGGCCAGCTCGACGCCGCCCAGCACGACCGCCAGCATATTGTTGAAATCGTGCGCGATGCCCCCGGTAAGCTGACCGACCGCATCCATTTTCTGTGTCTGGCGCATTCGGGCTTCGGCGGCTTCCCGGGTCATCATCTCGCCGATCAGCCGCTCGTTGGCGGCACTCAGCTCGGCTGTGCGTTCGGCGACGGCACGCTCAAGTTCGACGGTGCGCTCTTCCTCGCGACGGCGTCGCTCTGCCGCTCGCAGGCCCAGATAGCCGAGCAGTGCTGCCCCGGCGACCAGCCCGATGCCGACCGCCGAAACAATGACCGTCAGGGTGTTCGCGCGGTCAGTTCGGGCATCGGCCGCCGTCGTCCGTCTCCCCAGCAGTGCACGTTCATGTGCCGTGACTTCGGCCGTTAGCGCGTTCAATCTCTCCAACGCGGGCGACGTTCTGATCCGGTAATAGGTCGCCAGCGCTTCGTTGTTCTGTCGATAGCTCGTGCGGATCGCCGTCTCGGTGAGTTCCGCGCTGCGTGCTTTCCAGGCCTGACGGAGCGCAGCGACGCGCGTGCGTTGCGACGCATCGTCGCGTGAAGCCGCTTCCAGACGGTCGAGCAATATGCCCGAATTGTTCAGATTGTTCGAATATAGCGTGCCCAGCAACCGGTCTCCGCTGATCACGAACCGGCCCAGGGCTGCCTCGCTGCGCGCCAGGGTCGCGTCGAACGTCGCTGCAAGGATGATGCGTTCCGCGCTGTTTGATTGCGCTTCGAGTGCGGCGTCGCGGGCCCGATTGGCAAGCGCCAGCCAGAACACCAGCGCGAAAATGAGCACGGCGAGGCTACTGGCCGCCACGACCAGCCACAGCCACGAGCGCCAGCGCGCGGAATTCGTCGCCTCCTCCTGCATCCTGCCGACCCCTAGCCAAGCTCGGCCCGTGGGCAAAGCGTCAGCCAATAACGCCGGTCGCGCGCCCGGCGGCGGCAAAGCGCTTCAGGATCGTCTGCACTTCGTCCGCCGTATGCTCGGCGCACAGCGAACAGCGCAGCAGCGTCATATTGGCCGGTGTCGCGGGCGGGCGGGCCAGATTCACGTACACGCCTTCCTCGAGCAGCGCCTGCCACATCGCCGCCCCCTTCTCCAGGTCCGGCATGATGACGGCGATGATCGCGCTTTGCGCCTCGGGCGTGCCGAGCTCGAAGCCCAGGTCGCGCAGCCCCTTGTGCAGCGTTTTGGAATTCTCCCACAGATGCGCACGCTTGTTGCCGCTGTGCATCAGCTTGCGGATCGATGTCGCGGCGGTCGCAACGACGCTTGGCGGCAACGAGGCCGTGAACACATAGGGGCGGCAGACGAGCCGCATGATCTCGAACTTGGGATGGTTCGATGTGCAGAAGCCACCGACCGTTCCGACGCTCTTCGAAAAGGTGCCGATTACGAAGTCAACATCGTCGAGGCAGCCTTCCGCCTCGGCGACGCCGCGGCCATTGGGGCCGAAGAACCCCATTGAATGCGCCTCGTCGACCAGGATCATCGCGTCGTATTTCTTCGCAACGGCAATCATCTCGGTCAGCGGGGCGATGTCGCCGAGCATCGAATACACGCCCTCGAGGATGACGAGCTTGCCCGCCTCTTTCGGAATGCGGCCCAGTCGCCGGTCGAGATCGGCCACATCATTGTGACGGAACCGCACGATATTGGCATTACCCAGTGCGCAGCCGTCGTAGATCGAGGCATGGCTGTCGGCGTCGAGGACGATGTAATCGTCCTTCCCCGCGATGGTCGAGATGATGCCGAGATTGGCCTGATATCCGGTGGAAAAGACCATCGCATGGTCCATTCCGTAGAATTCCTTGAGCGCCTCTTCGCAGTCGCGGTGCGGGCTGTACGTCCCGTTAAGCACACGGCTGCCGGTCGTGCCGCTGCCGAATTCGTCGAGGGCGCGCTTCCCGGCGTCGATGACATCCGGATCGAATGTCATGCCCATATAATTGTAGGTCCCGAGCAGGATCGTCTCGCGCCCGTTGCAGATGGCGCGCGTCGGCGACAGAACCTTTTCCATGACCAGCGAAAACGGGTCGCGCTGGCCAGTCGCAAGCAATGCCTCACGCTGCTGGATCAGCGGGTCGAACTTGGAGAAGAGGTCGGGCTTGGCAAAGGTGCCCATCGCTGGATCGGCCTCGCTCATGACTTCAACTTCATCACAGCATCGACCAGCTGGCCGACGGTTTCGATTTCAGCCTGCATGTTCATCGTGATCATGATGTCGAACTCGTCCTCGATTGCGGCGACGAAATCCATGACGGTCAGCGAATCCCATTCGAGATCGTTCTGGAACGTCGTGGCCTCGGTTAGCGCCACGCCCTTTTTATTGAAGGGGTCAATCTGCGCGGCGACGGTATCGTAAATCTGGGTGCGGTCGGTCATTGTTCGTCCTTAACGACAGGGAGGGCCACCTGCCAAGCGATTGCGGCGGGAGTCGGGCAGGGCTAGCCTGTTACGATGGATAAAGCGCCGCGCAGCTTCGCCCCCAATGCCGTGCACATGATCCGCACGGTGCAGATGATCCATGTCCAGCTGTCGGCGATGGCCGACCAGAAGGCATCGATTTTGATGGGGGCGAGCTTCGTCATCTTCACGATCACGATCAACCAGGCCAAGGGCGCGCTGCCGCCGTTGCCGCTGCTCGTGCTGGGCGGATTCGCTTTTCTGAGCGCCATCTGCGCGGTGATGGCGATCATCCCCAAGACGAAAATGCCCAAGGACGCGCCCGTCGACCTGTTGTTCTTCGGCTCGTTCACCCAGCTGCCCGTCGATGACTATGTCACCCAGGTTGTCGATGTTATGGCCGATGAGGAAACGATGCTGCGCGCGATTGCCGCCGATGTGTACGGTAACGGGGTCGTGCTCCAACGAAAGAAGTATCGCTATCTCGAGCTGTCCTATCGCCTGTTCCTTATCGGGCTGGTCGCGGCGGCGGGAGCGTTCGTCGCCCAGTATTTCTAGAGCCAGCCAGCCTCGCGATACCATTTCGCCGTTTCGGCCAGGCCCGAGGCTGTGGCAATTGCCGGTGTCCACAGCTCGGGCGGCGGGCGCTTCGCCGGGTCGATCACCCAGTCGGGATGGCAGAAATAGGCGGCCCGGTCGGCGGTGAGTTTTGCCTTTGGGCCGCGCAAAGCCTTGTCGAATCGCGCGCCCGTGCGGACAATGGCCTTGGGAAGAGGCACCGTTGCAACGTTCCTGCCGACCGCCGCACCGATGGCACGCGCGAAGTCCTTATGGCTCCACCCGTCGGGCAGGCCATCGTCGGCTTCATAAACGACGTGCGTCGCGCGGCCTTGCGTAAGCGCGACCACCAGCCGCGCCATATCATCGGCATGGATCACCGACATGCGGCCTTTGGGCGGCAGGGGCACAACCCCGCGTCGCGCAAAGCGGAAGAGCTCCAGATTGTCGGTATCGCCCGGCCCGTAAATCGCCGGCGGGCGGACGATGCGCCAGTCGATCGCGGATGTGACGACCGCGTCCTCGGCCGCCCGCTTCGATGCGCCGTAGATCGAAAGCTGCGGCTCGCGCGCCGCCAGCGAAGAGACATGGACGAACCGGCCAATGCCGCTTGCTTCTGCCGCGTGCACCATTGCCAGCGTCCCGAGCCGGTTGCCGCTGTCGAACGTCGCGGCATCGCCGTTGACCACACCTGCGACATGGATGACGGCGTCAACTCCTTCGCACAGTTGCATGAGCACGGCGTGGTCATCGAGTGACCCGACGATCCAGTCGACCCCCGAGCGCGGCGGCTGTGCCTTGCGCACCAGCGCGCGGAGGCTGTGCCCGGCCTCCAGCGCGCGGCGCAAGACGTGCCCGCCCAAAAAGCCAGTCGCGCCGGTGAGCGCCAGCTTCACAACAACACCATATGGTCGCGGTGCACCATCGCTGCGCGCGGGGTGTGACCCAGCACGCCTTCGATGTCCGCGGTCTTCAGTCCCGCAATCTTGATCGCCTCGTCCGAATCATATTCGGACAGGCCCCGCGCGATCACCATGCCGAGCGGGCCGATAATGTCCACGACATCGCCCCGTGCGAATTTTCCCGTTACCGATCGCGCGCCGGCGGGCAGCAGACTTGCCCCCTTGGCCAGCGCGCTGGCGGCACCGCCGTCGATCTCGATCTCGCCTTTCACGGTCAACCGCCCGGCAAGCCACGCCTTGCGCGACCGTGCGCGCTTGTCGGCGACGAACAGCGTGCCGGCGCCCTCGGCGACGCGCGCCAGCGGGTGCGGCTCATGGCCCGATACGATGACCAGATCGACACCGCTCGATGTCGCGATTTTTGCAGCAGCAATCTTCGACGCCATCCCGCCGGACCCCATACCCGATTGCGATCCGGCCGTCGCAAACCCCTCGATGCGGGGGTCGATACGCTCGACCCGTGCGATGCGGGCGGCGTTCGCGTCGCGCGACGGGTCGGCGGTGTAGAGCCCGTCGACATCGGACAGCAGCACGACCTGCCCTGCGCCCGCGGCCTGCGCGATGCGTGCCGCCAGCCGGTCGTTGTCGCCGAACCGGATTTCCTCCGTCGCAACACTATCGTTCTCGTTGATGACCGGGACAACGCCCAACGACATCAGCCGGTCGAGCGTCGCGCTGGCGTTCAGGTAGCGCCGCCTGTCCTCCAGGTCGTCGAGTGTTACGAGGATTTGCGCCGCCGTCAGCCCGTGGCCGCCCAGCAGTTCCGCCCAGCATCCGGCCAGCGCAATCTGACCGACAGCGGCGGCGGCCTGCGCATCCTCTAGCGTCCCGCGTCCGCCTTTCGCCAGCCCCATCCGCCGTGCGCCGAGTGCAATCGCACCCGATGAAACAATGGCAACCTGCTGGCCGTTCGCGATCCGGTCGGCGATATCGGCAATAAGCCCTGCGAGCCACTCTCGTCGCACCGCGCCGCCTGCGTCCACGAGCAGTGATGAGCCGACTTTGACGATCAGGCGAGAGGGTGGGCTGGAGACCATGCGCGGCGGTTAGCTCGGCAGGTGATGTGCGGCAACCGGGCGGTTAGCAGGGATGCGCGAGTCTTGCTGTCAGTGCAGCCGGATGTCTTCGCCGCCGAGGGCCAGACGTTCCTTCATCCGGTACCGGGCTTGCTGGACGAGACCTAGCGCTTGGAGCGCGCGCGCCTCCTGTAGCGGCAGATCGAGGTCGGTCGGGAAGCGGATCCGGCCGGCGACGCATAGCGCAATGATTTCGGTCGGCCCGCCCGTAAGCTGACGCAACGCCGCCTCGAGATCGTCGCGTCGGCAATCTGCAGGAAGTGCGTCTCACGGCAGCGTCATTGCCAGCGAGCGTTGGCGCCAGTTCGCGGCATCGTAAAGATGCGCGGTCGACAGGTCGAGGCGCGGATCGCGGAGCGTTTTTCTAGAAACGCCGTGTGCAGCGGATGATTTTCGTCGGCGACGTGCATCGGTGCATAATCGGACGTCAGGTGCCCACCGGTATTCTGGATCATGTCGAGGCGCACGCTGTCGACGCCCCGCGTTTCGCCAAAGCTGATGAGCGTGCCCATCTCGTGAAAACTGTCCACGACCGAGCTGACGACCGGCAGGATCGCTTGATCCTCCACCGGTATCCCGTCGCGACGGGCAGGGTGAAAGCGAAAGCGCTGGATGGCGCGCACGCAGCGGCGCGCGTCGAGCGGCCGGGCCCCGGAGGATCGGTAAACCGAACAGGTCGTTACCCGGCCTCCCGGTAATGAACAAGTCGACGACGCCCCGTTGCTCGGCACGGCGGCTTTGGGGGGTGACGTCTTCAGTCGTTTGCAGTGTCTCTGGAATGGGTTACAGCCGGACATCTGGAAGCACATCCACGAACCCCAATGCTTTGGCGACCGAAGCGACGCCGGCCGCGGCGATCAGAACGACGGTCTTAAATGCCATCACTGCCCCGATTTCGGCTCCACGATGATGTACACGCTTGTCGTTGTCCCAACGTTCACGGCTTCATGCCAGGCGATGCCGTCGCTCCACCAGGTGCTGCCGCTCTTCAAATCGCGGACTCTTGTGCCGTTCGCATCGGTGACCCGCATCGTCCCGCCTGCGATGATATAGCCCCAGTGCGGTGGGTGAAAATGGCGCTCGTGTCCGCCGCCAGGCGGAAAGGTGCAGCGCGCAGCGCGCATTGCGGCATTTTCGAACAAGGGCTCGCAGACGGTCTGGCCGTGCCACTTGGCGTCGAACGCGCTCGGCAGCGGCGGGGCGGGAGGTTCGGCCTGTGCCGGTCCGTTCGCGATAACTGCCAGCACACAGGCAGTCGCGACGCTAAGCGGCTGCCACATAGATCCATGCCTCGACACTTGCTGCCCCGATTGCGACGTCAACTGCGACGCGACGATAGTCTTCACCCTCAAAAGCATCCAGTCGCGTCCAATGCGCAGGCAAGTCTCGGGAGCTGAAAACCTGCACATCTATGTCTTGCGCCACAGGGTCGAGGATTAGTGCCGGGTAGCCGCCCTCGGCCGCCCAGCCCTTGTTGATCAGGCGTCCCCGGACAATGCCGTCCCCCCAATCGCCGACTAGCCCGTCAAGCTGGTGATGGTTGGGCTTGCCCGGCGCCAGCGTGCCATAGACCGCAAGCCGCGTATCGATGCCGCTCATCGCAGCTTCGCAATCCCCAGCCCGTCGACCTTTGCCCGGTCACGGACCGATTCCTCGCTGCGGGTCAGCGCCTTGGCAATCGCTTTGAGCGCCATGCCCTTTTTGGCCAAGGTGTGGAGCTTTTGGATCTCGTCGCTCGTCCAGGGCTGGCGGTGGCGTTCGAAACGATCATCCTTGCCCATCAAAGCGGCTTGCGGAAACGATAGGCGAACTGGTCGGTCTTGCCACGGATCGCCGGGGTAAAGACATTGTCGGTGTGCGGATCGGCAGCCTGCCGCCAGGCCTTGAGCTCACCGTCGAACTTGAAGCCGGCCTTTTCGATCTCGGCACGCGCAAAGGCAGGGTCGATGCGGTGCAGCTTGTCGGGAGCGGCGCGTCCTGAACCGGTCGCCGCGACATGGTCGACGACGACCAGCGTGCCACCGGGCTTGAGCGCCTTGAACAGCGCGGCGGTCGCTTTGTCGGCGGTGTCGGCGGGGAAGGGCGCGAGATAAAGGTCGTGATAATTCTGTACTGTGACGATGACATCGACGGGTTCGGGAATGGCGGGCGTAGCGAAGGGCGCGCGCAGCGGCTTCACGTTGGGCAGCGCTTTTGCGACATTGTCCTGATCCACGGCGTATTGCGCGCGGAAGCCGACGAATTCTGCAGGCTGGAACGCGTAGACGACGCCTTTGGGACCGACGGTTCCGGCGATCACGCGGGTAAGATACCCCCCGCCCATCACGAAATCGACGACCTTATGTCCGGGTTTGATGCCGGCAAACGCGATAAGTTCGGCTGGCTTACGCGCCCTATCACGCGCCTTGTCCGCCTCAGGGCGGGTCGGGCTGGCCAGTGCCATGGCAACGGGGTCGGCTTTCGGGGAGGCCATGAGGGCAAGCGGGGCACTGAAGGCAAAGGCGCAAAGCGTGACGGCGAGCTTGTTCATGGCGTGTCCTCCTGTCGTTTGATGATTGAAGCGAGCCTACACCGGCGACCAATCGCCCTTAACTTCGCCGGCCGCGCGCGCGACAGCTTCGGGCATCGGGATGGCGTCGCTCAGGCGGTCGAGTACCGCCTCGATCCCGGTGCCCGCCGCGCCCGACATCGGCATGATCTCGCACTTGGTCGCGCGCTTGAGCTTGGCGGTTATTGCCTTTATTTCAGCGGGATCGAGCGCGTCGATCTTGTTCAGGCCGATCACCTCGGGCTTGTCGACAAGGCCTGCGCCGTAGATATCGAGCTCGTTGCGCACCGTCCGCCACGCCTTGACCGGATTGTCACCCGTTGCGTCGATCAGGTGGAGCAACACACGACACCGCTCGATATGTCCAAGGAACCGGTCCCCAATCCCCGCCCCTTCCGCCGCGCCCGCGATCAGGCCAGGGATGTCGGCGATCACGATTTCGCGGTGGTTGTGCGTCGCCACGCCCAGCTGCGGGCGGACGGTGGTGAACGGGTAGGCGCCGACCTTGGCCTGTGCGTTGGTGACGGCGTTGATGAAGGTCGACTTGCCCGCATTGGGCAGCCCCAGCAGCCCAACGTCGGCAAGCAGCTTCAGTCGCAGCCATACCCAGGCTTCCTCACCCGGCCAGCCCGAGCCGTGCTGGCGCGGCGCGCGGTTGGTTGACGTCTTGTAGCTGGCATTGCCACGCCCGCCGTCGCCGCCGCGCAGGAAGACACGGCGCTCGCCTGCCTTGGTAAAGTCGGCAAGGACATGCTCCTTGTCTTCGCTCAGCACCTGAGTGCCAACCGGAACGCGAACGATCAGGTCCTTGCCGCCCGCGCCTGTCATGTTCGACCCCGCGCCACCTTTGCCGCGTGGGGCGCGGAAATGCTGGGTGTAGCGGAAGTCGATGAGGGTGTTGAGGCCCGGCACAGCCTCGATGATGATGTCGCCGCCCTTGCCGCCGTTGCCGCCGTCGGGGCCGCCGTACTCGATGAATTTTTCACGCCGGAACGCGACAGCGCCCGGGCCGCCGGTGCCTGAGGACATGTAGATTTTGGCTTGATCGAGAAAATGCATGTCAGACTTGCACCGTGCGCGCGACAACACCGGGAGAGGCCATGAGTTGCTTGTAGGCGATGTCGCGTGCGGCCTCGCGGGGCAGGCCGAGAGCATCGGCCATCGGCTTGCCGAGCAGCGCGTCGCCGAGCGCCATCAACACCAAAGTCAACGTGTCCTGATGCAGCAGCACGTCGTCGTGACCGTCGTCAGCGAGCTCGTCGACGAGGTTGTGGATTGCCGACAATATGGGGTCGAGCGCGTCATTGTTGCCCGACATGATCATCCAGGTCGCAAGCGCGCCTGCGCCTTGCTGGTCGAAGGCGTCGAAGGTCATGTCAACGATCAGCCGCGGGTCGGCTTCGCCGCGGCGGGCGCTAACGACGGTTTTGGCGATGCTTTCGCAGACCGATTCGGCGAGCATCGCGGCGAGCGCCTTTTGCAGGCCAAGCGCAGAGCCAAAATGGTGAAGCACGTTTGCATGGGTGCGGCCGACCCGCATCGCGACGGCTTTCAGCGTGACTGCCTGGGGCCCCTCGGTGATGAGGATGTCACGCGCGGCATCGAGGGCTGCGGTGCGACTTTCGTCTGGCGTCAGGCGTTTACGTTCTATTGACATCAGTGTAAGTAAGCTCTAGTTCAAAGGTACAAGAGGGAGCCTCTAGCATGGCACGACGCGACAAGACACCTGTGGACCTCACCATCACACCACGCGACCGCCGATTCGGCCGCGCGCTCGCGCAAAAGCGCTGGTGGCTGGGCGGCGATCCGATCGGATCGGCGTACCACAATGCCCTTTCGATCACCTTCCCGCGCGGCGAAGCGTTCTTCGTCGAATCGGTCAAAGCCTTTCGCGAGGGTGCCAATCCCAAACTCGCCGCCGAGATCCGCAGCTTCATCACTCAGGAAGTCATGCACAGCCGCGAGCATGTCTCGTTCAACAAGCGCGTTACCGATGCGGGCTACAAGATTGACCATCTCGAGAAAGTGGTCGCCGACAGCCTGGAACTGACCAAGAACCGGCCGCAGATCCTCAATCTCGCCGTCACAATGGCACTTGAGCATTATACCGCCATGATGGCGCACCAGATGCTGCGCGACCCGAAGGCGTTTGCGGGCGCCGATCCCGAACTGTCCAACATGTGGAAATGGCACGCGATCGAAGAGATCGAGCACAAGGGCGTCGCCTATGACACATGGTTGCACGCGACCCGCGACTGGAGCCGCTGGAAGCGGTGGAAGGTCAAGACGATCATGATGCTGATCGTCACGAAGAATTTCTGGACCAAGCGCTGGGAAGGGACACTCGACCTGCTCGCACAGGACGGCATCACCGGCTGGAAGGCCAAGGCGCGGCTGGCGTGGTACCTGGTAGGGAACCCCGGCCCGGTGCGGCGGCTGGCGCTGCCATGGCTGGCATTCTTCATGCCCGAATTCCACCCGTGGAACCATGACGACCGCGCTCTGATCGGCAAGTACGACAGCGACTTCGCCGCGGCCAACTTGCAAGCTCCCGCGCTCGCCGCTTAAGCCGGGGGCTATGATCGCCCCGACGCTGACCACCGAACGCCTGACCCTGCGCGGCCTGAGCATGGCCGACTGGGAAGCCTATGCGACGATGTGGGAGGACCCGCGTGTCACTGCCTTCATCGGCGGCCAGCCGCGCCCGCGCGACGTTGCCTGGCCCAAGTTCGGGCAAGCGGCTGCCATGTGGACGCTCGTTGGCTATGGCAATTGGGCCGTGATCGCCCGCGCTGATGCGACCTTCCTGGGCGTCGTCGGCTTGTCAGACTTCAAGCGCGGCATCGCCGAGCTGGCGGGCTATCCCGAAGCCGGCTGGGCCTTTGCCGCTGCCAGCTGGGGCAGGGGCATCGCCAGTGAAGCCATTGCCGCGGTCACCGGCTGGGCGGATGCAGCCGGCATTGCAGAGACGCGCTGCATGATCGACCATGGCAACATTGCCTCGACGAAAGTCGCCGTGCGCTGTGGCTACCTGCCATTTGGTGAACTTGCTGGCGAGCGGACCGCGTTCAGGCGGCCATCGCGAACACCGGGGCGGGGGTGAGGTCCAACGTATAGGTGTGGCATGGCTTGGCGACTCCTGCCGCGCGGCAGTCGCGCAGCTCTTCGCCACCGGCCACGAAGCCGAGCTTGCGCAGTACCGCGCCCGAGGCGGGGTTGTCGGTGAAATGCCCCGATATCAGCCGGTCGATGGGCAGCGAGTAGCGAGCGGCGGCGACGACGGCGCGGGCCGCTTCGGTCGCATAGCCGCGGCCCCAATGCGAAGGCACGACCCAGTAGCCAAGCTCCGAGTTGCCACCCCTGTCCGCAATGCCGACGCCGCCGATAAGACGCGGTACGCCGGGCGTCCGGAGAAAGATCAACAGGTCGGACTCATGCGCGGACCGCTCGCGCGACAAATAGTCGACTGCGTCGTCGAGGCGATAGGGCCAGGGAGCGGTCGCAAGCGTCATGACAACGTCCTCGCGGGCGAACGCCTCAGTGAGCGCAGGCGCATCATCGACCCAGCCGGGCCGCAACAGCAGATTGTCGGTTCTGATGAACACTCTAACTCTCCTAGGCAGGACCAGTAGCGATGCTTTGTGACACCGCGCTGACGTTTCGAGGGAGTTAGACTTTACGAGGGGAAGGGTAACCTTAGCTCCCTCGCAGACTGGCTCGCCAGCCCTTCGGGTCACCCATCAGGCGACCCGTATTTCGGACCGCCGGTTATTCTGCCGCTGCTGCCATAATCATGTCGACCGAGACATATTTTCGGCCAAGCTTGCCTTCGTGGAAGGCGACACGGCCTTCGACGAGTGCGAACAGCGTGTGGTCTTTACCGAGGCCCACGTTGCGGCCCGGCCAGACGCGCGTGCCGCGCTGGCGCACGAGAATGTTGCCGGCAAGCGCATGTTCGCCACCGAACTTCTTGACGCCGAGACGACGACCCGCCGAATCACGACCGTTGCGCGACGAACCGCCAGCTTTCTTATGTGCCATCTGAGATTACTCCGCGCTGGTTGCTTCGACGGCGGGCGCTGCTTCTGCCTCGGGGGCAGGCGCCTTCGCCTTCTTGGGGGCCGCTTTCTTCTCTTCGGCTGCCGCACCAACGCTCACGATCTGAAGGATCGTGTGCTGCTGGCGGTGGCCGTTACGGCGACGATAGTTGTGGCGACGCTTTTTCTTGAAGACGATGACCTTGTCGGCCTTCGCCTGGGCAATGATCTCGGCAGCCACGGTAAACCCGGTTTCGCCGGTCGAGGTGAACAGGACGTCGCCCAGCGTCACGCGCGCGCCGGCCTCACCGTCCATGCGGTCGACGACGATCTTGTCTCCTGCGGCAACGCGATACTGCTTGCCGCCCGTGCGCACGATGGCGAACATGGCTCTTCTTTCACAGTCAAAAACAATTGTCCCGAGGGGCGAGCCCGCCGGGAAAGACGGTGCCGATACGGACGCCCCGCGCCACTGTCAAGGTTGTGATCGCGTCTATCCCTCCTTTTGTCTCCAACAAGAAGGTCACACAAGGTCACACCAGCAACATGTTTTTGCGGACCGATGCCCTGCCTGCGAAGCGCGTGCATCTTTGAGGCAAGGCAGCCGAGTCGCTAAGGTCTTGGGAAGCACGTGCGCTATATGAAACCACCTATCGAGCAGCGCGCCGGTTAGCTGTCTGGTTGCGGTTTGAAGGTCGTTGACCTCCAGATCGGTTACGAGTTTCCACAAAGATCGGCTTTCGGCCTGGTGGAACTCAGACTTCCGACGCATGGATCACTCTCGGATCGAGTGACGGGTAGCGCCGCCACGTCAAGTCGCTTCAGGCCAGCCTGTCACTGCACCACTTGGCGATGTCGGCTTCGTTGCGAGTCCCGCTCGCGAGCGCGAGCACCATCTCAATGGCTTCTTCGGGTCGAAAGGCGATACGGATGTGGTTCAAGGAAAGGAACAGGCGTGCCAAGATCCAGGCGGTGCGCTTGTTGCCGTCGTTAAATGGGTGGTTGCGAGCGATGCCATAAGAATAGGCGGCCGCCAGCCTGCAAAGATCTTTTTCGCCATAGGTCCAATCGTTCCGGGCTCGGGCGAGCGCCGAGTCCAATGCCGAAGAATCGCGGACGCCGATGGGACCACCATGCTCGGCCAATTGCCGATCGTGGATGGCCAATGCTAATTCGAGCTCGATCCAGACCGGCTCGTCGGACTGCGCCATCCTATTTGGCAAGTACGCGCAGAATGTCTCGGTCTTCGCGCATGATCTGTTCAGCCAATGCTAACTTGGCCTCAAATGATGGATCGGCAGCGGTAATCCTAATGCCGTCGGGCGCCTCAGAGACGTAGAGCGTATCTCCCACACCCGCACACAGTCTCGAGAGCAACTCTTTTGGGAGGACAACACCAGCCGAGTTACCAATTTTGGTGATTTCGAGAGCAGCGTTCAGACAATGGGTATAACGAAATTGCAGCCAAGCTCAACCGGACCGTTTCCGTCACGAGGTGTCAAACGGTAAGCGACTGGAAGTTGTCCAGACAAAAAGCGACCTAATGGCAACCGCACGAGCCTTGCTATAGACGGGGTCTGCGGCCGATCCCGAAAGATCCCGTGGCGAGATGGATAGCGGCTAACAGGCCTCGCAAGTCAACATCCGGACGAAATCGTCGGCCACTTTATCGTTCGCGTCCGCCAGTGTCACGGCGGCAAGCGAAAACGGAGCGGTATCTGGTACCTCGAACGAAACCAGCCCGCCCTCGGCACAGGCCCTCAACGCAGCGGAGCGTGGCGCCATCGTCACGACCCTGCCATGGCGCGCCATCTCGATACAGGGATGCTGTCCGGAAAGGCGGAAGCGCGGAAAGCCCGCGCGTTCCAGCGCCTCACGTCGATCGGGAGCGAGCTTCGCGGCAAATCCGGGGTCGAAGCCTGCGATGGCCCAATCGTGCCGCAGCAGCGCCGCCGGATCGCGTTGGTCTGCCGCAGGATGCGTCGGCGCGCAAATAAGATGATAAGGTTCCTCGATCACGCACCGGATTTCGAGATCGCGCCGCGCAGCGAACGTCGCAATCGAATCGGAATGATAGAGCAAAAGCTGGGCTCGGCGCTGTCGCAAGCGTTGGACCGCCATTTCGGGTGGCAAGTTTTCCACGTCGACCCTGATGTCACCGTGAACGCGCGAAAAGGCGAGCAGCGCTGCTGGAACGAGGCTATCCATGATGACCGGCCCGCAAACGATCGACAGACGGCGTCCTGCCGCCAACACCCGTGCTTTGCCTTCCTCCGCATGCGCGAGCAGTTCTGGTGCCAGCTCGATCAGTCGCGTGCCGGCCGCCGTCAACGCGACCGATCGTGTCGTGCGTTCGAACAGGCAGACATTCCAAAGCTTCTCAAGCGTTCGAATGCTCTTTGTCATTGCCGAATGCGTCATGCCCTGCTCGTCGGCCGCGCCGGAAAAACTACCGAGCCTTGCGACCGCTTCGAACCTGCGGATCAGGACCAGATCAAATGACATGTTCCATTTGCTACATAATTTGGCCAATTTATTCAATTGTCGTCTGTAACGAACTTTCCTAGCGACGCGGTCAGATGGGGAGGGTTCAATGGCCGCAGAAGCATTCGTCCGTTCCAACATCGCTTTGTGGTCAGCGCTGGCGTTCCTGGCGCTGATCGCCATCGAGCAGATCGCGATCCGGCTGTTCCGCCGCAAAGGACGGACTCCACTGAAAGACAGCGCGATGAGCGTCGCGCTGGGCTATCTGAGCGAACCGGCGAATGCAGCGACCGCCTTCATCACACTCGGCGTTCTCGCCGCGGCCGAGCCATTTCGTTTCGCGACCATCCCGGTTAGCTGGGGGACCTTCGTCCTGTGCTTCGTGCTCGATGACCTGCGCTTTTACGTCCACCACCGGCTCGCGCACCGGGTGCGCTGGGTCTGGGCGATGCACGTCGTCCACCATTCGAGCGAAAACTATAATTTTCCGATTGCCTTGCGCCAGTCGTGGTTCAAGCATTTCACGGGGACGATGCTGCTCAAGATCCCGCTTGTGCTGGTTGGGTTCGATCCAATCATGGTCACCTTCTGCGGCGTGCTCAATGCGACTTACCAGTTCTTTCTGCACACCGAGACGATCGACCGCATGCCGCGCTGGTACGAGGCGATATTCAACACGCCTTCGCACCACCGCGCGCACCACGCCAATAATCCGCGCTACCTCGACGCAAACTACGCGGGCACCCTCATCATCTGGGACAAATTGTTCGGCTCGTTCGAACCGGAGTGCGCGGACGACCCGCCAGTTTACGGCCTGGTTAAGCAGATGAACACGCTCAATCCGGTGAAAGTGTTGACGCATGAATATGTCGGTATCGCCAAGGATGTAAGCCAGCGCGGTCTGAGCTGGTGGCAACGACTTGCTTATGTTTTCGCGCCGCCGGGCTGGACCCACGACGGGTCACGCGAAACAACGCAGTCGATCCGCGCCGCAGCCGGGATCGCTCCCGACGCCCGCCGCAAGCGCGCGCGCATGGTGCCGGCCGAATGAGCGCGCTGCTGCCGCAGCACTACGCGCTGAGCGAGGCGGCTGTTCTCGTCGCCGGCTCCTATGCCGTCATGCGCAGCGTCCGTGTGCGCCAGTGGTTCGCCGTGGGGCTGGCGCCCTTTGCGCTCGCAGCGCTCGTCGGCACCATAAGGATTGGCACCGGCCTGACGGGGCGGATCGAGCAGACTCACATTTTTCTTTCCCGCTCGGGCGCTTTGTTCGGGCTTGGCTGCCTGGTGGGCGTCCTGGCTTCCAGACGTGCATTGCTGCCGCCGGCGCTGGGATTTGCTGCGGTCGCGCTGACAGTCGTCGTCCCATTGGCGACCGCACCGGCTTTCATGGTGCTCGTTCTGGCGGGATCAGTGTTCGCCTATCGCGCAAATCCCACCAGAGCGCCGCTCGCAGCGACCTGTTTCGCGCTCCTTCTGATCGGTCGATTGGGAACAGATCCGCTGCGCGCAACCCTTCCGGCTTTAGCTTGGCATATGTTCCACTTGGCCGTAGCGATATGGCTATTGTTGATGGTCGCCATTGTGCTGCCGGGTGCCAAGCGCGCTCCCGCCTTTTAAAACGAGTATGTCCCTATCTGCGATGTGATTCGACAGACCTTGGCCGCCCATTACCAAGCGACGGCAGCTCGTCGCCCGTGAACGTTATGTTTTGCCTGAGATGGCAAAGTAAAATTCCCCAGTTTGGACGCCGGCGTTGTCAGGCGTTGGCGAGTTCGGGGAGGGATGCCAACGCGCGCATGCCGACGATGAACTGGCCGCCGGCAGCGCGCGCTTTGGTAAATGCGATCGACGTCTTCACACCGAACTCGTCCACCGAACGCGTAGGGTGTGCCGGTCAAGCCGGTTCCAAAATGTGCCGCAGATACCAGAAAATTGGCCTGCATAGCCCCCAGACCATACCCCTGACTTATCGCGGTTTTTTCGCCCATAAGCGGCATCCGAGCGATCCATCAATCGAACGACCTGCTTCGGCGGTTCGACCATCTGTACCGCAATTGTTTCCGGTTGGGGACCAAATGGCCACCATTGAGCGACGACCTTCCCCAGCAGGTGGCGGCGCGAGTGCATTGCTGTTGGTGCGCTCAAGCATGACGATTGCGCTCGCTGCGTTATGACGAACGACACAGTCCTGATGCTCCAGCGCCATTCGCAAACTTGTTTGACGTTCTGAGCGCTTTGCATCGCTGAGAAACATCTCAATCGAACGCGTTGAGCGCATCATTAACCCGGTCGAGCACTGCCTTCATGGGATCGCGCTCGCCTAATACGTCAAACGTTCCGTTGAGCGTAAAGAAGCAGTGTCCATGAACAGTCGCGAGGAGCGACCGCGTAATGGCCTCGGCTTTGTCTGTGTGGGCGGACGGCAATTCCCGACGGACTTCGTTGCACACAACCTCCATGATCGCCTCGACCTTGGCGGCGTATGTCTCAGGCACTTCCTGATCTTCGGGCAGACGGAAATCGAGGAGCGTCAGCCAGCAATTGCGGTTCACGATGGCGTATTCGAAGTAGGCTTCGACCGCCAATTTCAGCCTGTCCTCGCGCTGGTCTGCGAGCTTGAGCAACAGGTAATGGCGCCACTTGTCCAGCGTGCGCCCGTTGATCGCGAGCATCAGGTTATCGAGCGATCCGAAAACATTGTAAATCGTGCCGACGGTGTAGCCGATGCGCTTGGCCAGTTGTCGCGCCGAGAAGTTTGCAAAGCCCACTTGGGCGATCTGACGATGGCCCTCATCAATGATCATTTGACGCAGCTCCTCGCGGCTGTGGTCCGATCGGCGGGCCATGAAATGTCCTCTTATTAAAAACCGAAAAATTTAAATTGAACGCTGTTCAATTAGGCGCTAGTCATTTTGGGCGCAATAACAAAACTGGGGGTGACAACGCCGCCCGAGGAGCCGAGCGCCACGCGGTCCGGCATGGAGTAGCGATGATTCGTGTCTTGAAATTCAATCTTGCAGGCTCGGGCGCATATCTTCCGCAGCGGCGCGTGCCTTCGTGCGAAGTCGATGGCCTATGCAAACGCCCCAATGGTTGGACTGAAGAGCATTTTGGGATCCGCGAACGCCGGTGGGCCGGAGTCGAGGAAACAACTTCACAGATGGCCGCGCTCGCGGCGCGGCAAGCGCTCGCTGAGGCCGGCTGGCGTGCGGAAAGCCTCGATGCCGTGATTGGAGCGTGCGGCGTGATGGAGCAGCCCATTCCGTCCACGGCCGTACTGGTGCAACGCAAGCTCGGCCTAGGCAATAGCGGCATCCCCGCCTTCGACATCAACGCCACATGTCTGTCCTTCCTTGTCGCCTTCGAGCGCGCGCTGCTCGGCATCGCCTACGGCCAGTGGAAAAGAGTCCTGGTCTTTTCCAGCGACATTGCATCGGCCGCGCTCGATTTCAGCGACGCCGAGGCCGCTGTCCTGTTCGGCGACGGCGCGGCCGCCGTCCTGCTCGAGTCCGGGGAAGCCCACAGGCTGCTTGGCTATCGCTTCGAAACCTACGGCGAGGGAAGCGAACTGTGCCGCCTGAGTTCGGGCGGAACGCGCCTCACACCGCGCAGCGACGCTGCGTCGTTCAACCGTGGAAGCTACTTCCGCATGGACGGACCGGGCGTGTTCCGTCTGACGGCGCGCAAGTTTCCGGGCTTTCTCTCGCGCCTGATGGAACAAAGCGCGCTCGACCTGCACGAGCTGGATTCGGTGATCCCGCACCAAGCCAGCGCCAGTGCGCTTGCGCACCTCAAGAAGAGCCTGGGCAATGCTACCTGCGCGGTGATCGAAACCTTCCGCGATGTCGGCAACCAGGTGGCAACCAGCATTCCCAATGCGCTGCATCATGCACGCCGCATGGGGCAACTCAGGCGGGGAACGAGGAGCCTGTTGATCGGCAGTTCAGCAGGCATCTCACTGGGCGGTGCGGTGATAGAATGGTGAGTGCGGGCAAGGTGCTGAGGGACGCGGCACTTGTAACGGGGGCGACCGGCGGGCTGGGCCAAGCTCTATGCGCTGCCTTGCGCCACCAAGGGCGCGCGGTCCGGGCTACCGGGCGGAGTCGCGAAGTCGGACGCCACCTGCAAGCTATAGGATGCGAATTCGTCGCGGCCGACCTTGCCGCGCCGATTGTTCCCGAGCTGACCCAAGGTATCTGCACTGTCTTCCACCTTGCGGCGCTCTCAAAGCCGTGGGGCCCCAAGCGGGAATTTGAAGCGATCAACGTCCACGCAACCGACAAGCTGCTCGCGGCAGCGCGCAACAGCGGGTGCCGAACCTTCATTTACGCATCGACACCCTCGATCTTCACGACCGGGCGCGACCGGCTAGACATCGCCGAAGACGATCCGGTCGCAGCGCCCATGCCCAACCACTACGCCAGCACGAAGTACCGAGCCGAGCGCATCGTGCTAGACGCCCATGACCCGGCATTTGCAACCGTCGCGCTGCGCCCGCGCGCCATCGTCGGGCCGCACGATACGGTGCTGCTGCCACGCCTGCTGCGCGTGGCTCGTCGCGGCGTCATACCCCTTCCGCGGGATGGCGAGGCATTGATCGAGATCACCGACGTACGTGATGTGGTGAGTGCATTCCTTGCGGCAGAAGATCGAATCTCCGAGGCTTCGGGCCGCGCCTTCAACGTCTCGGGCGGACATCCGCTCAAGCTAAAGCACCTGCTCGAAATCGTCTTTGACGAGCTTGGCCTCTCCGTGCGCCGGATCCGCCTGCCGGGCGTAGCGCTGCATGCCGTTGCGGGCTTGCTCGAGGCGATCTGCGCGAAGCTTCCCGGTCAGCCTGAGCCCCTCCTGACGCGCTATATGGCGCACACCCTGACCTTCTCGCAGACGCTCGACAGCGAGTGCGCGCGGCGCGTGCTCGGCTGGCAGCCGCGCCATTCGCCCGAAGCGGCGATCGCCTACGCGCTGTCGGGAGGAGCGGCATGACCCATCTCAAGGTCACCGCGTTGGTGGTCGGCTCGTGCCGCCATCCGCAGCGCATGACGATCCGCGACGGATCGCTTCGGCCAACAGATTTCCCGGCCATGCCGATGCTACTCATCCACCCCGACGAAGGCCCGATCCTGTTCGATACCGGCTACGATCAGGCGTTCCTCGCGGCCACCGATCCGCTTCCCGAACGCTTCTATCGCTGGCTTACACCGGTCCGCTTCGATCCCGAGGCCAGTCTTGCTGCGCAGCTCGGCTATCGGGGCATCGCGCCGGACGATGTGCGCCACGTGGTGCTTTCGCATTTTCACGGGGACCACATGGCGGGGATCGGTCATTTCCCGAAAGCCACGATTCATTGCGCGCGCATTGGCCATGCCATTGCCTGCCGGGCGGGCCGGTTCTCGGGAACCCGACAGGGCATTCTTACCCGCCTGCTGCCGCCTGATTTGGACGCACGCGTTCGATTTTTCGAGGATCGGCCACCCGCTACGCTCGCTTCCGACCTGTCGCCCTTCACGCAAGGCGTCGATCTGCTCGGAGACGGTTCGATCCTCGTCGTCGAGCTGCCCGGGCATTGTCCTGGCCACTGGGGCATTGCGCTCAAGGACGATCGCCGTGGGTGGCATTTCCTCGTCGCGGACGCCGCCTGGTCGCTCGATGCGATCGTCCGCAACATGCCCCCGCCGCGACTTGCAACGGCGTTCCTGGGCAACACCGCACAGGCGCAGGCCACCCTCAGGCAGCTGCACGATCTCCATCGCCGCAATCCAGAAGCGCGGCTGACCCCCTATCACTGTCCGATCCGGGCGGCCGAAGCGGCAGAAGGGGACGATGTTTGAGCCGCCGTATCCTGATCACTGGCGCGCGGGCCCCCGTTAGCCTCGACCTCGCGCGGGCGGCGGTGGCGGCTGGCTACCGGGTCGAGCTGGGGGATTCCAGTCGGGCGCATGCCGCACGGATGGCGCGGATTGGCCCGGTGCTTCGCCTGCCCCCACCGCGCTTTGCCTTTGGAGCCTTTGCGCAGACACTTGCCGAGTATTGCGCACGGGATCCCGATTGCCTGATAATCCCGACCTGCGAGGAAGTGTTCTTCGTAAGGGCAGCGGCCGAGCGGTACGGCTTTATCGGCCAGGTAATGGCAGCCGACCTGGCCACCTTGCGGCAGCTGCATTCGAAAATCGCCTTCGCTGCGCTGCTGAACGAGCTGGGCTTGCCCGCGCCGCGGACCGAGGCGCTGGACGACAAGGCGTCCCTGAGGGATGGCACGGGGGCAGTGTTCAAACCCGAGTTCTCGCGCTTCGGCAGTGCGACGCTGATCCAGCCTGACGCGCGCCGGTTGCGCCGCATCACCCCCACTGCATCACGCCGCTGGGCAAGGCAGGAGTTTATCAAGGGGGAAGAGTTCTGCCTGTGGAGTGTCGCGCGCGGCGGAGATCTGTGCGCCAGCGTGGTGTACCGCCCGAAATGGCGAAAGGGCCGCTCGGCCGCATACGCGTTTGAAGCGGTGGATGCGCCCGGCGCGGTGGCAATCGCCCGACACCTCGCGTGTAGCCTCGGCTACACCGGACAGATCGGCCTCGACATGATCCGCAATGCCCGGGGGGCGTTCATCCCCATCGAATGCAATCCGCGTTCGGTCAGCGGTTTGCATCTGTTTGACTGCGACCCGGCCCTCGCCAGAGCAATTACCGGTGATGGCCCGGCGGTCCAAGTGACAAGCGGCTTGCGGTTCCTCGCCCCCGCCATGTGGATCTTAGGATGGCCTGAGAGCATCATGAACGGCCGCCGGCGGGAATGGCGCGCGGACATGCGGACCGGCCGCGACGTGCTGGCCCGAGACGGCATCGCGCCCGTCGCCGGCGCACTACTCGATG
>JBMOGG010000003.1:0-43029 GCA_049318505.1 Sphingomonas sp.
CCGCCCGAACCGGACAAAAAGGCAAAGCAGCAGCAACCTAAAGCCGACCCCCGTCAGCAAACCGACCAACCCAAAACAATCATTCCGACACAAACGACGTCCGACGAGTGGCTTGAGCCCCCAGGCAGCCCCCGATCGAAAACCGATATCGGCAATGGCGGTCCTGCCACCGAAATCCTGCCGCCACCGCCGGTATTGACCAGCGCCAGCAACGACCCGCGCTTCGCCCGCGACCTCCAACCCCCCTATCCGCCCGGCCTCGAACGCCTCGAAATCGAAGGCAGCGTCACCGTCGGTGTCCAGATCGGGAGTGATGAGCGGGTCACCGCCGTCGCGCGGGTCAAGGCCGACGACCCTGGCTTCTTTGCCGCCACCCGCGGCTGGGCGCTGAAGCGCTGGCGCTTCAAACCGGCGACTCGTGACGGCGAAGCGGTCGTTTCCTGGCTGACGCGCACGGTGCAGTTTCGCATTGTTCGCGATCGCAACGGCTAGGTGACTAGAACGGGGCGGGGAACGGGCCTATCCTTGTCGGGCATGTCGATCTTTCCCCGCCCCGTCAGCCCCAGCCGCGCATTGTCCGACCTGTGGCGCTTCCTGCGCGCGCGACAGCGTCACGAATTCGCCTTTGGTCTGCTCGCGACAGGCATCACGGTCCTGTGGTTCTCGATGATCTTCGACAAGCTCAGCCCCAAGATCGAATGGCGGCCACCGACAGTGCTCTACGTCAAGCAATGGCCCAAGACACGCACCGCCGCCGATGTCCGCGCCCAGCAGGCCGTCGACGCCCCCCGCGAAAAGGCCGAACGCGAGGCGCTGGAGACGGCCAAGAAAAAGCGCCAGGAAGAGTATAAACGCCTCGCGAAGCGGCTCGGCATTTGAAGGACGACGCGCGATGGATGGGCGCCGCGCTGGCGCTCGGCCTGCGCGGCCTCGGGCGGACCTGGCCCAATCCCAACGTCGGTTGCATGCTTGTTCGTGACGGTCGGGTCGTCGGACGGGGCTGGACCCAGCCAAGTGGCCGCCCCCATGCAGAGGCGATGGCCGTGGCAGAGGCGGGCCATGCGGCACGTGGTGCCACCGCCTATGTCACGCTCGAGCCCTGCGCCGCGCCCGGACGCGGTCCGGCCTGTGCCGATGTGCTGATCGACGCGCACGTCGCCCGTGTCGTGGTGGCGCTGCGCGATCCGTTTGCGGCGGTCGATGGCAAAGGGTTCGCAAAGCTTCAGACCGCGGGCATCGACGTGGTCGTGGGCGTCGGCGACGTCGAGGCCGCCCGCAGCATGGCCGGGTTTCTCACCCGCCAGCGCTACGGTCGCCCCCATGTCACGCTGAAACTCGCCTTGTCGCTCGATGGCGCGGCGGCGAGGCACGGCGGCCAGAGCCAGTGGATCACCGGGGTTGCCGCAAGGGCGCACAGCCATGTCGAGCGCGCCTGCGCCGATGCGATCCTGGTCGGCCGCGGCACTTATGAGGCCGATTCGCCCCGGCTCGACGTCCGATTGCCGGGACTGGAGGCGCGCGCCCCGCAGCGGGTCCTGCTCTCGGCCGCAGGGCAAGCGCCAGACGGATGGCAAGTCGCGCATGGCGTCAAGACAATCGGGGCGCTGGATGCCGACCGCCTCTTCGTCGAAGGGGGCATGACGACCGCTGCCTCCTTCCTGCGCGAAGACCTTGTCGACCGGCTGCTTCTCTACCGCGCGCCCATCATTATCGGTGGCGGGCGGACGCTCGACGACATCGGGCTTGCCGATCTCGCCGATGCACACGGGCGCTGGTCGCGCATCGACAGCCGCCGCCTTGGCAGCGACACGCTCGACGTTTACGAACGGGTCAGGGGATAAGCACGACCATGTTCACCGGCATTGTTACCGACATCGGCACCATTACCGCCAGCGCCGAACAGGGCGACCGGCGGGTCGTCGTCCGCGCCAGCTATGACATGGCGGGCGTTGCCATCGGCGCATCGATTTCGTGTTCGGGCGCCTGCATGACCGTCGTCGAGAAAGGTGCTGACTGGTTTGCTGCTGACGTCTCGGGCGAAAGCGTGTCGAAGACTGCCTCGGGGATGTGGGACGCCGGGCGCCGCCTGAACCTCGAACGCGCGTTGAAGATCGGCGACGAACTGGGCGGTCATATCGTGACCGGTCATGTCGACGGTGTGGGGATCGTAACCGGCGTCGTTGAGGCGGGCGGCTCGCACCGCGTTGATATCCGCGTATCGGCCGGTATCGCGCCCTTCGTGGCGCCGAAGGGGTCGATCACCGTCGATGGCGTGTCGCTGACCGTCAACGATGTACTCGATTCACCCGGGGAGACGCGCTTTGCCGTCAACATCATTCCCCACACCTGGGCTGTGACCACCTTGGGCGAACTGGCTGAGGGGCGCGAGGTCAATCTGGAAATCGATGTTCTGGCGCGCTACCTCAAACGGATGCGGGATTTCGACACTGTAATGTGAATTTATGATTGTATTTCACATTTAAATGTGACAAAAAAGACGGCGGTGGGCGTTATGCGTCACCTTCTTCACCCGTCGAGGACCGCCAGCCCATGTCGCAGACCCTTATCGCTCAACTCCGCACGCTTGTCAGCGAAGGTGGCATGTCTCGCTCGGGCCTCGCCCGTGCCGCAGGTCTCCACGCGAACACGCTGCGTGATCTCGACGCGCCCGACTGGAACCCTACGGCCGATACGCTCGGCAAGCTCGAACGCTATCTCTCCGCTAACAGCGACCGCCCCGCGCTTGTCCCGATCGAGGAGATCATCGATGAGGCCCGCAATGGCCGCATGTTCATCCTTGTCGATGACGAGGACCGTGAGAACGAAGGCGACCTGATCATCCCGGCGCAGATGGCGACGCCCGATGCGATCAATTTCATGGCGACCCATGGCCGTGGCCTCATCTGTCTCGCCATGACCAAGTCGCGCGTCGACGACCTCGGCCTTGAACTGATGAGCCGCAGCAACGGCACGCGCCACGAAACGGCCTTCACCGTGTCGATCGAGGCCCGCGAGGGCGTGACAACGGGCATTTCCGCGGCCGACCGCGCCCGCACGATCGCGGTTGCCATCGACGGCAGCAAGGGGCGCGACAATATCGTGACGCCCGGCCATGTCTTCCCGCTGGTCGCCCGCAATGGCGGTGTCCTCGTCCGCACTGGCCATACCGAAGCTGCGGTCGATGTCTCGCGACTTGCCGGGCTCAACCCGTCGGGCGTGATCTGCGAGATCATGAAAGACGATGGTACCATGGCGCGGATGGACGATCTGGTATCCTTCGCCCGGCTCCACAATCTGAAGATGGGGACGATCCGCGACCTGATCGCCTATCGCCGCAAGCACGACCATCTGGTCGAGCGGCGTGCCGAAATGACCTTCCACAGCCGTTGGGGCGGCGAGTGGCGGGCTGTGACCTTTTACAACAAGGCGACGGGCGACGAGACGCTGGCGCTGGTCAAGGGGCGCATCGACCCGGCCCTGCCGACGCTTGTGCGCATGCATACCATGTCGATGTTCGTCGACGTATTCGGCGAGGAGAATGAGCGGTCGGGCCTGCTCAGCCGTTCGATGGAGGCCATTGCGGCAGAGGGGACCGGGGTCCTCGTGCTCATCAACAAGCCGATGCCCGGCATGGTCAGTCGCTTCATGGCGTTGCGTGCCGAAGGCAAAGGCGCCGGCGACCGCGAAGTCGAGGAGCTGCGCGACTATGGCGGCGGCGCGCAGATCCTGTCCGAGCTCGGCGTCCATGACATGATCCTTTTGACCAATACCCATCACACGCTGGTCGGGCTGGAGGGATATGGCCTGTCGATCGTCGGCGAACGCCCGATAGCCGGTACCAGCGGCGAATAAATGAAGCATTAGGGGACACACTATGGCAAAGTTTCTGATCGTCGAGGCACGCTTCTACGACCATCTCAACGACATGCTGATCGCCGGGGCTCGCGCGGCGCTCGAGGACGCAGGCCATCATGTCGAGGTCATCACTGTCCCTGGTGCCCTCGAAATCCCCGGGGCGATCGCGCTCGCTGCCGAAAGCGGGCGCTACGACGGCTATGTCGGCATCGGCGTGGTCATCCGCGGCGAAACCTATCACTTCGAGATCGTCGCCGGCGAAAGCGCGCGCGGCATCATGGCGCTCACGATGGACGGCATTGCCATTGGCAACGGCATCCTGACGGTCGAGAACGAGGCGCAGGCCCTGGTCCGCGCCGATCCGACGCAAAAGGACAAGGGCGGCGAGGCAGCCAAGGCGGCGCTGGCGCTGCTGGAGCTGAAGGGGCGCTTCGGTTGAGCGGCTACCCTGTCCTCGAAACCGAACGGCTGATCCTGCGCGTGCCCGAGGCGTCTGACCTCGACGCATGGTCGGTCATGAACGCAGACGTCGAGACGATGCGCTTCATCGGCGGCGTGAAATCGCGGGCGGAGACCTGGCGGATGCTGTGCACCATGCGCGGTGCCTGGGACATCACCGGGTTTTCCATGTTTTCGGTAATAGAGCGCGCGACCGGCGCATGGGTAGGTCGGCTCGGACCATGGGAGCCCGAAGGCTGGCCCGGTAAGGAAGTCGGGTGGGGGGTCGGCCCGCAGTTCTCGGGCAAGGGCTATGCTTTTGAGGCCGTCGCGGCGACTATGGACTATGTCTTCGACGTGTTGAACTGGCCCGATGTCATCCACACCATAGATCCCGCCAACACCCGATCGATTGCGCTCGCGCGGCGCCTCGGCTCAACCAACGGTGGACGGACCCGCCTGCCTGAACCGTTTCAGGACGCGCCGGTCGATGCCTGGGGGCAGACCGCTGCCCAGTGGCATGTGCGTCGTGCGGCCTAGCCGAGCGGCACCAGCACTTCGTTGCGGCGCAGGGGCCCGGGGATGAAAGGCGCATCGTAAAAGCCATATTCCGCCTCGCCCGATTTTGCCTCGCCGCGCGCGCCCAGCCAGTGGCGCAACGCGTCTTCCTTCTCCGCCAACACTTTGTCGCTCACGAGCCCGGCAAAGCGCACCACCGCGACACGGCGGCTTGGGAGCTCGGTAATGTCGATCCCCGCCGGCGCCGGCGGCAGGCTTTCGCGCGTAGAGGTGCGGGGCATGATGAAGCGAACCCGCCAGCCGTCGCGCGCCTCGCCCGATCGCGTTGTCGCCCCTCGTTGATAATTCGAAAGCACCGGCGCCGTCATGGCAATCTTTTCGCCGTTGCGCGACTTGGCGAAAATATAGTCAGCAAGCATCCCAAAGCCCTTCCCGAGCGCTTGCTTGCGATCCTGCGCACCCGTCACCAGCGTTTCGGCGAGCAACAGCGGCGGGTAATGGCGTATCTCAAAGGCTCCGTCAGCCGCTTCCACGTCATAGTCCGGCTTCTGTGCGCTTTTGTCCTTGGCCAGAAAGACGCCCGCACCGATGGCGGCAATACCCGCAACCAACGCGGCACCTGCCGCCACGTTTCGCCCGCTGCTCCCCGTCTCGCTTGTCTTGCTCACCGCAAATCTCCCGTGTCGACGCATAGTGCAACCCTTGCCACGCGCCAGGAGTTCCGCGGTCAGGCCGCTTCTTGCGCCAGAGTGGGGTAGTCGGTGTACCCCTCGGGCCCTGCGGAATACCATGTCTTGAAATTGTCGGGCACAAACGGCGCATCAACGCGCAGCCGCTCGACGAGGTCAGGGTTCGAAATGAATGGCCGCCCGAAGCTGATGCCGTCGGCCAGACCGCTGGCCAGATCAGCCTCGGCACGTTCCAGATTATACTCCTGGTTCAGGATCAGCGGCCCGGGGAACACCTTGCGGATATCCGGCGACACGCGTGGAACCTCGGTCGTGCCGAATCCGCCAAACGGCTTCTGCTCGCGTAGCTCGAGAAAGGCGATGCCGATGTCGTGCAGCGCCGCTGCAGCGGCGGTGAACAGCGCGACCGGGTTCGAATCGTCTGCCCCTTGCGTTTCGCCATTGGGAGACAGCCGCACGCTGGTTCGATCCGCGCCCACGGCGTCAGCCACGGCCTGTGTGACTTCGCGCAGCAGTCGAATCCGGCTATCGATCGGGCCGCCGTATTCGTCGGTCCGGAAGTTGGTGTTGTCGCGCAGGAACTGGTCGATAAGATAGCCATTGGCGCTGTGGATCTGCACGCCATCGAAGCCAGCGCGGATCGCGTTCTTTGCGGCGCGGACATAGTCGGCGATTACCCGGGGGATTTCGGCAAGCTGCAGCGCACGCGCGGATTCATAGGGTTTTTTTCCCGTCGGGGTGTGTGCGCTCCCGGGCGCGGTTGTGTCGGACGACGACACGGGCTGCGCGCCACTCAGGAAATCGGGGTGGACCAGTCGTCCCATGTGCCACAGCTGCAGGATGATCCGCCCACCGGCATCGTGCACCGCCTGGGTCACGGGCTGCCAGGCGGCAACCTGTTCGTCCGACCAGATCCCGGGGGCCGAAGGCCAGCCGAGCCCTTCCTGAGAAATGCCCGTCGCCTCGGCGATGAGCAAACCGGCGGCGGCACGCTGGCTGTAATATTCGGCTTTCAGCGTACTGATCGGGACGTGCACCGGCTCACTGCGGCCGCGCGTCAACGGCGCCATCAGGATGCGATTAGGGGCAGCAATCGCGCCGAGCTGGATCGGGTCGAACAGGGTGGGCATCGGCGGAAACACCTTTCGTCAGGTTTCAATTCAGTACGCATGCGATATGGCGATGCATGGCCGCGCGTCCACCCCTCACAAGCCCTCAGGGCACCAAAGCCGATCTCGCTGCACTGGTGCTTGCCAATGCCCTGCTCGCGCTGGGGGCAATGTTCGTCCGTAATGCCGATGTCGGGCCAATTGCCTCGGCTTTCTGGCGGATGGCGCTGGCGCTGCCGATCCTCGCTTTGCTCGCGGCGCGCAGCGGCATGCCGCGCCTGACGCGCAACCTCCTGATCGTGCTTATCCTTTCGGGCGTGCTGTTCGCCGCCGACCTCGCGAGCTGGCACCTGGGTATCCTGCGTACGAAGCTCGCCAATGCCACGCTGTTCGGCAATTCGACCAGCCTGTTGTTCCCGATTTATGGATTCTTGGTCGCCCGCGCCTGGCCATCGCAGCGCCAGGGCCTTGCGCTTTTTTTCGCGGCGACCGGCGCTGTGCTGTTGATGGGGCGGTCGTACCAGCTGTCGCCGGCAAATCTGGTCGGCGACCTGCTGTGCCTGCTCGCGGGCATTTTCTACACAATCTTCATCGTGATCATCGCCCGTGCCCGGTCGACGCTTTCGGCCTGGCCGTTGGTTGTCCTGACGACCCTCGCCAGCGCCGTGCCCCTGCTCCTGTTCGCCATCGTCTTGGGAGAGCGCGTCGTGCCGGGCAACTGGACGCCTTTGATCGGGCTGGCCCTGTGCAGCCAGATATTGGGCCAGGGTCTGACGGTGTACGTGCTCGGGCGGTTTAGTCCGCTTGTGATCGGGCTTGGCCTTTTGATCCAGCCGGTGGTGGCGGCGGCGATCGGCTGGGGCATTTTCGGAGAAACGCTCGGGGCTGCCGATATCATAGGCGCCCTGCTCGTCTGCATGGCGCTGGTGCTGGTGCGCAGTCCAGAGCCCGAGCGCGCGATCTGAGCAGTTACACGACGCCCCCGATTGCACCGCCCGCGTCTTTGCCATAGCGAAATGAAATGATTTTGTCCGAGGCCGAGGCTGTTGTTGGCGCCATGCTTGCGCCGCTGGCCATCGATGCGTTCTTCGATGCGGTAACGGCAAGTACCCCGGTCGAGCAACGAGGTGGCACGGGCCACCCACGAGCCATGATGCTCGGTCCGGACCCCATGGGGACGTTACTCGCTGCTTTCTCCACCCACGCGCAGATTCTCGATTGCCATGCCGTCACCCCGGCAGGGCCACCGCCCGGACCCGCCGCCGTCAAAGACGCCCCGGCGTTTCGCGCGTTGATCAACGCCTATCACGACCTCAACTATACGGTGCGAATCCCCGAAGTGCGCGCCCTTGCGGCGCCCCTGCTCGGCTTTACCCGCGCGCTCGAAGCGTTGATCTGCCAGCCGGTCGAGGTTTCCGCTTTCTGGAGCCGGGCAGGGGCACGCGCCAAGATCCATTATGACAATAACGACAACATCACGGTCCAGCTCGTCGGCCAAAAACGCTGGTATGTCTCGACCGCGCCTGCCGGGCTGGAAAACGCCTGGTTGCAGGTCGGGGCGACGCTCCCGCATCTTGACCGGCATGCGGTAAGCGATGCGGGTCCGGGTGACCTGCTCTACGTGCCGCGCGGTACGCCGCACAGCGTCGAATCGATCACCGACTCGCTCCACATTTCGATCCTGTTCACGCCGCTGACCGTGCGCGCGGCCGTGATCGCGGCGCTCGACCATATGTCCGACAGCGCGCGACCCTTTCGCGCGACAGCAGCGGCGCGCATGGTGGGAACGCAGGACCTCGGCGCCGCAATCGGCCCGAGCATTCTCGGTACGCTCGAAAGCCTGATCGGCCAGTGTCGTCGCCCGGATTTTGTCGAGGCAGCGCTGGCAAAGGCGGCAAGCCGCGCGGTAGGTGCGTTCGAACGCTTGGCTCCGGTAACCGGCGCGGCGGTGCCGCTAACGCCCGCCACGCGCGTGCGCCATGCGCAGCTCTCAACGGCCTATCTGCGCGACGCGGGCAGCGTCGTCGATCTGGCATTGCCCGGGGGGCACATTTCCATTCATGCCGGCGCCGCGCGCGCCCTGGCATTTATTGCGTCGACACCGGCGTTTCCCGTCCGCGACCTGCCCGACCTTGCGCCCGAAGTCGGGGTCGCGCTGGTCGAACGGCTGATCGCGGCGGGGTGGCTCGAGACCGAACCGCTTAGTTGACCAGCCCCGCCTGTTGCGTGACCATGCAATAGAGCATCGGGATCGACAGGATGGTGTTGATCCGGCTGAACTGCATGGCTGTGCTCGCCGCCTTCGCTTTGGTATCGGCATCGGCCTCGACAATGCCGAGCGCCTTTTTCTGGTTCGGCCAGATTATGAACCAGACGTTGAACGCCATGATCAGGCCCAGCCACATACCCAGGCCGATCATCTTGAGCGGTCCCTGGAAGGTCAGCGCCGGGATGAGGTAGCTGCCGACGCCCTGCGGCGGATGACTGGCGATCACGAGGCCCATGATGACGGTGAGCAGCGCGGCCCAGCGGAACCAGAACAGGGCGGCGGGGGCGATGTACTTCGACACGGCCGGCTTAAGCTCGGCCGGGACCGTCGGCATGGTCGGAATCTGCACGAAGTTGAAATAGTAAAGCAGGCCGATCCACATGATCCCGAACAGGGTGTGCAGGAAGCGGAACAGCCATTGCATGTAGACGGGCGCTTCGGTGCCGCCATGGAAAGCAAAAATGACGATGACAAGCAGCGAAAAGCCGACAAGCAGCGCGTTGCCCAGCGATCCCAGAAATTTGGCCATGGCCCCGAACGTCTCCTGATAGTGGTAATTGACGAGGGGGTCCTAGCAGCCCATTTCGAGTCTGTCACCGATGGAGCGTAACGTGTCCGATCCAATTTCTGCCGATGCGACCCTTGATGAAATGCGTGCGCTGCTCGCCGCCGAACTTGCGCATCATGCCGGGTTCGACGGCTGGTCGCCTGCCGCGCTCGAACTGGCAGCTGCCGCTACGGGCATCGATCTGGCGGTCGCGCGCCTCGCCTTTCCGGGCGGCGCGATCGACATGGTCGACGCCTGGTTCGCGCATGTCGATGCCACGATGCTTGCGGATCTGCCGCCCGAAAAGCTGTCTTCTATGAAGATCCGCGACCGCATTACGGCGCTGGTCGAGGCGCGGCTGGACCTTGTCGGCATGGATATCGAGGCCCTTCGCCGGGCGCTTGCCGTGCTGGCACTGCCGCAGAATCTGGCGCGCGCGGCGAAACTCAACTGGAGGGCCGCAGACGCGATGTGGCGCGCGGCGGGCGATACCGCGACCGATTTCAACCATTATTCGAAGCGCGGCATCCTTGGCAGCGTCTATGCCGCCACCATCGTCGCGATGATGGCTGATGAAAGCGAAGATCGTGCCGACACGCGCGCTTTCCTGTCGCGCCGGATCGAGGGGATCATGCGGTTCGAAAAGTTCAAGGCGCGCTTCTCGCAGTCGGCGCCCGAACGGATCAGCCTCGCCCGCTTTGTCGGTCGGCTGCGTTACCCGGCTGTCTAGGTCTCGAGGTCGAGACCGCGCACGAGCAGCGCAAGCACGCCGAGCAGCGCGGCGGGGAGCAACAGCGACACCAGCCCGAACAGCGGGAACATCACCGCGCCTGCAACGGCGCCGGCTACCAGACCCAGCCACAACATCGCATAAGGGAGCCATCCCCAGCGGTCGCCACCCGAGAGCGCCGTGCCCAGACGTTGGCCGAACTTGACCAGCGTGCCGGTCATGTAGGTCAGGCCGATCTGGACTTCGCCCTCGGCCTCGAAAATGGCATTTTCGGCGCCCATCGCCAGCGCCATCAGGCCTAATGCGGCCCGGGGTTGCCCGACGATCGAGAGCAGGGCCGCCAGCATCAGCGTGGCCGCGACCAGCACGATGACGCTCGACCGCTGATGACGACCGGCGCGGCGACCGATCAGCGAGCCGATCACCACGCCGACGACAAAGATCGTGATCAGCGCGAGCGCCGCCGCCGCATCGGCAGCGCGCTCGACGGAACCGACGGCGAGGCGCGTCGAATTGCCGCTCATGAACGAGACGAAAAACCCCTTGCTGGCCAGAAACCCTGTCGCATCGACATAGCCCGCCACGGCGGCAAGGCTGGCGGCAAGGGCCCGGGTTCGCTGGTCGTATCGCGTCACGCTTCAGCGATAGCCGATCGGCAAGGCCGATTCGAGCCGCGACCACTGGCCATCGCCAGTCGATACTGATAATCGCTCGCAAGTGACCCTTGCGGACCTCCCCTTTCACCACGAAGCGACGATTTCTGCCATCGACTGGGCGTTGCTGACCGAACGCGATGCGCGACGGCTGCGCGAGCTCGGCTTTGACGAGGGCGTGGCAGTCGAGCCGCTACATGGCGCTGGGTTCGTCGCACGAGACCCGCTGGCCATTCGCATCGGGCGGATGACGGTCGCGATCCGCCGCGCTCATGCCGCCGCGATCTCGGTGGACCTGGTTGAGGTGCCGACCACGTGAACGTCGAAACGCGTATCGTCGCGACCGAACCGCCGATGGTGGCGCTAGTCGGCAACCCGAATGCAGGAAAGTCTACACTTTTCAATGTATTAACAGGTGCCCGACAAAAGGTCGGCAACTACCCCGGTGTCACGGTCGAACGGCACGCCGGGCGGCTGATCATGGCCGACGGGCGCCCTGTCGAGCTCGTCGACCTGCCCGGCACCTACAGCCTCACCCCGTCGAGCCCCGACGAGCAGGTCACGTGCGACACGGTAATGGGCCAACAGGCGGGTGAACGCGTCCCCGCCGTACTTGTCGTTGTTGTCGACTCCGCGAACCTCGACAATCACCTGCGCTTCGCGATGGAGCTGATTGCGCTTGGCCGCCCGGTGGTCGTGGCGCTCAACATGTTCGACCTCGCGCAGCGCGACGGCCTCACGATCGACGTGCCCGCGCTGGCGCAAACGCTGGGCGTCCCGGTGGTCCCGACCGTTGCCGTCCGCAAGCGGGGCCTCGATGAGCTGAAAGCGGCCCTCGACACCGTCCTTGCGGGCACGACAGATCGCCCGCACACCCTGCTCGAAGAGTCTACGCTTGCCGAGCGCCAACGCCACGCCCGCAGGATCGCCAAGAGCGTGACCGTGGAAACCAGTATTGCCCGGCGCTGGACCGAGAGCATCGACGGCGTTGTGCTGCACCCGGTCGCGGGCCCGCTCATCCTGACAACACTTCTCTTCGGGCTGTTCCAGGCGGTTTTCAGCCTTGCCGCAGTCCCCGCCGATCTAATCGACGGCTGGATCGCCTCGCTGCAGGATAGCGTCAAGGAAGCAATGCCCGATTCGGTCGTGCGGTCGCTGCTGACTGACGGCATCATTGCCGGTGTCGGCGCCGTCGTGGTGTTCCTGCCGCAAATCGTTATCCTTTTCGCCTTCATCCTTGTGCTGGA
The DNA here is from genome assembly GCA_049318505.1 of Sphingomonas sp. GTDB lineage: Bacteria > Pseudomonadota > Alphaproteobacteria > Sphingomonadales > Sphingomonadaceae > Sphingomonas_O. The sequence continues at coordinate 12,057 of JBMOGG010000003.1, forward strand.
GGCGTCGGGATACATGGTCCGCGCGGCCTTCTTGATGGACCGGCTGATGTCGCGGGTCGGCTTGTCGGGGCGCGCGTTCATTCCCCTGCTGTCGAGCTTTGCCTGCGCCATTCCCGGCATCATGGCCACGCGCACGATCGAGGATCCGAAGGACCGGCTGACGACGATTTTGATCGCGCCGCTTATGACCTGCTCGGCGCGGCTTCCGGTCTACGCGGTCATCATTGCCGCCTTCATCCCGAACCGCACTGTCGGTCTTGGTATTGGTCTGCAGGGGCTGGTGCTTTTCGCGCTCTATTTGGCGGGCATCCTGGGCGCGCTTGGGGCGGCGCTGTTGCTTCGCCGTACCGTCACCAAGGGCGGCGCGCAGGGCTTCATGATGGAAATGCCCAAATATCAGTTGCCGGCCCTGCGCGATCTCGCGCTCGGCCTATGGCAGCGTGCTTATGCCTTTTTGAAGCGCGCCGGGACGATCATCGCGTTTACAACCATTGTGCTCTGGGCGCTGCTCAGCTTCCCGCAGGTTCCGGCCGGATCGAGCAAGAGCCAGATCGACCACTCGATCGCTGGCCGGATCGCCGATGGGCTGTCGGTCCTCGTGCGGCCGATCGGCTTTGACCGCGACATCGCGCTCGCCCTCATCCCCGCAATGGCAGCGCGCGAAGTCGCGGTGTCGGCGCTCGCCACGGTCAACGCCATCGACTCAGTCAATGAGGGGCAGCGGGATCAGTCGCTGGCCTCCTCGCTCCGTAACAAATGGTCGTTGCCTACGGCGCTCGCTTTTCTCGCGTGGTTTGTCTTTGCTCCTCAATGCATCTCGACAATTGCCGTCGTGCGCCGCGAAACCAATGGTTGGAAATGGCCGGGCTTCATGCTTTTGTATCTTTTTACGCTCGCCTATCTGGCGGCGGGCACCACATTCTGGCTCGCGACTTTCGCCGGCCTCTAGGAGAACATCGTGGCAGGCAGTGTTAACAAGGTCATTCTGGTCGGCAATCTGGGCAAGGATCCGGAATCGCGTAGTTTCCAGAATGGCGGCAAGGTCGTTTCGTTCAGCGTCGCGACGTCAGAAAGCTGGAAAGACAAGAATTCGGGCGAACGCAAGGATCGGACCGAGTGGCACAATGTCTCGATTTTCAGCGAGGGACTTGCCCGCGTTGCAGAACAATATCTGAAAAAGGGTTCGAAAGTCTATCTCGAGGGCCAGCTCGAAACCCGCAAATGGCAGGACAAGGACGGCAACGACCGCTACACCACCGATGTCGTGCTGCGGAACTTCAATTCGTCGATGGTCTTGCTCGACAGCCGCGAGGGCGCGGGCGGTGGCGCACGCAGCGGTGGCGGCGATTGGGATCGTGACGAAGCGCCACGCGGCAATTTTGGCGGCGGCGCTGCACGAGGCGGCGGAGCGAGCCGTCCGGGCGCGTTCGACAGCGACCTGGACGACGATGTTCCTTTTTGAGGCTGGGCCCTGCTAAGGCTTAAGCAAATCCGTCAGCGCGGCAAACGGTCCGACCTCGTCGCCGGCGACCCACTTGCGCTCTTGCGCGCGCGCGCGCTCGGCTTGGCAACGCGGGAATGGGTCGAGCGCGAGACCGAGAGTCTGGGCTACTGCCTCACCCAAATCGACCGAGCCCTTGTCGACCTCGATCAGGTCGCAATCGGCGTCGCTCAGTTCCAACTCTTCCACGTGGCTTGCCATTAGGTCAGGCTCGACGAAGCGGAGCGTGAAGGGTTCGTCGATCTGCGTCGCCACCGGATCGGCGGTGACGACGCAGCTTTGGACAACGCGCGCCGTCAATTTGCCGCTCGCTTCGATTCCCAAGGCGCTGGCCGTCAGTGTAGCTATCGCCGTCAGTTCATCGAGCGCCACCAGATTGAACCGCGCCGCGACGGCGGCACGTTCGTCGGCACTCGCATCGATGCTGACCGTGCGCTGCGTGGACCCGATAGAATCGAGCGGATAACGGCGGCTGAATTCCGGCGTCATGTCAGGCGGCCCGCGAGCAGCCCGTCGAGTGGCGTGGCATTGATCCGGTCGCGCAAGGCATCGAGCTGTGTCAAAGCCGCGTCGGCATTTGCCGGCGCTTCACCCCGCCACAAAGTCCGGCCCAAAGTGTCGAGATCAAAACCGGTACGATACGCGCCCAGCCTGCCGCCAACGACCGCCAATATGCCGCCAACCTGCTTGCCAACGACCAAGTCGCCAAAGCCGATTTCCCGAATTTGCCCGTCCATATCGGTAATGAACTGTTCGGTAAGGCGGACCGCCTCGACTTCACGTCCCTCGTTCTCCAGGCGGAGGAGAACCAGCACCAGAACCAGCGACACCATGTCGAACCGCCCGTCTACAGAGTCAGGAACGCCATAGGTCGCGTACCATTTGGGCGTACGCGCTTCGGCGACCACGGCGGCGTAAAGCGGCCCCATATCGTCATCGCGCTTGCCGAACAGCCGGGCCAGAAACCCCGCCTTCCGCTCTGTGCTTGCTGTTACTGCCATGTTTGGCATATTGCGGCGCGACCGCCCGGTTGCAATGTCGCAAAGCCGTGCGCCGACGTTCGAAGAGTATTTTCCCTATGGCCGCACGGCGCACCGTCCTTCTTATGTCGATCGCGACGCTGGCGCTGACCGCCGGATGCGCGCGTGTGCCAGGGCATCAGGGGTTCATCATCGATCCGCAGCTCGCCGCGACCGTCAGGCCCGGCGTCGACAACAAGGCGTCGGTGCAGGGTACGCTCGGTCGGCCAAGTTTTACCGGCCAGTTCGACGAGAACGACTGGTATTACGTATCTCGCGACACCAAGCAGCTAGCGTATAAGGTCCCGCGTGCTTCGGGACAGACCGTCCTACACGTGCGCTTCGACGGCGGTGGCAATGTCGCGACGGTCGACCGAACCGGCCTTGAGAAAGTTGCGACGATCCGCCCCAATCGCGACACGACGGAGACGCTGGGCCGTACCCGCAGCTTCTTCCAGGAACTCTTCGGCAATATCGGCCAGGTCGGCTCGGTCGGTCGTGGTGGCGGATCTACGGACAACCCCGACGGTAATTGAAGCTTGCAGATTTTCTGACTTCGCAGAAGCAGAAGGACAGGTCTATCGCGCGACGCCCCCTGCCGCCAGCACCGCCAGCGTTACCAGCTCGCTCGCGGTCGACGCCATGGTCGCGATCTGCACAGGCTTTTCCATGCCGATAAGCATCGGCCCGATCACCGAATCGCCGCCCAGTTCGCGCAACAGCTTGGCGGACAGGTTTGCCGATTGCAGGCCCGGCATGATCAGCACATTTGCCGGGCCCGAAAGTCGGCTGAATGGATAGCTCGCCATCACCTTGGGATTCAAGGCCACGTCGGGCGCCATTTCGCCTTCAAACTCGAAGCTGACATCGCGCTTTTCGAGCGCGGTCACCGCATCGCGCAAGTTCGTCAGATATGAGCCCTCGGGATTGCCAAAGGTCGAGTAGCTGAGAAAGGCGACGCGGGGTTCATGGCCCATGGCGCGGGCAACAGCCGCAGTGCCCTCGGCGATATCGGCCAGCTGATCGGCCGTCGGCCGCTCGTTGACGGTGGTGTCGGCCATGAACACGGTGTGTGACTGGCCGACGAGCACGTGCACGCCAAAGGGGATGCGGCCCTCAGCTGGATCGAGTACGCGACGGATTTCGCGCATCGACTGGGCATAGGTCCGTGTCGTGCCGGTGATCATCGCATCGGCCTCTCCCATTTTCAGCATCAGCGCGGCAAAGACGTTGCGGTCCTGGTTGACCATGCGTTCCACTTCGCGGCGAAGATAGCCACGACGCTGAAGCCGCTCGTACAGCCGCTCGACCATTGCAGGGACCAGCGGCGAGTTGCGACTATTGTGGACTTCGAACAAATCGGGCTTGTCGACGCCCAGCGCCGACAGCCGCTCGTGCACGTCGTCGCGGCCCACCAGCACCGGAATGCCATAGCCTCCGTCGCGAAAGGCGATTGCCGCGCGCAGGACAACTTCTTCTTCGCCCTCGGCAAACACGACGCGTCGGGGGTGCGCGCGCGCACCTTCATAGGCGAGACCGAGCACCGAGGTCGTGGGATTGAGCCGGGCGCGCAATATCGTCCGGTATTCGTCCATGTCGAGAATCGGCCGCGTCGCGACGCCCGAGTCCATGGCCGCCTTGGCCACGGCCGCCGGCACCACTTCCATCAGCCGCGGATCGAATGGCGCAGGAATGATATATTCGCGCCCAAAGCTCGACGCCCGCCCGCCATAGGCCGCGGCCACTTCTTCGGGCACCTGCGCACGGGCCAGCTCGGCGATCGCATTGGCAGCGGCGATCTTCATTTCCTCATTGATCGCCGTTGCCCGTACATCGAGTGCGCCTCGGAAAATGAATGGGAAGCCCAGCACATTGTTGACCTGATTGGGATAATCAGAACGTCCCGTCGCAACGATGCAGTCGGGACGGACCGCCTTGGCTTCCGGCGGCGTGATCTCGGGGTCGGGGTTTGCCATCGCGAAGATAATCGGCGACGGTGCCATCTTCTCGATAAAGGCGGGCGTCAGCGCGCCCTTGGCCGATAGCCCCAGGAAGATGTCGGCACCGACCAAGGCTTCCTCGAGTGTTCGTGTCTCGGTCTTGGCGGCATGGGCGGATTTCCACTGGTCCATGCCCTTTTCGCGGCCTTGATAGATCACACCCGACCGGTCGCACATGATGACATTGTCATGGCGCACGCCCATGGCTTTGATCAGCGCCGTGCACGCGATGGCAGCCGCGCCCGCGCCGTTGACCACGACCTTGACGTCGCGCAGCTCGCGTCCCGTCAGCATGACCGCATTAATCAGGCCGGCAGCGGTAATGATCGCCGTGCCATGCTGGTCGTCGTGCATGACCGGGATCTTCATTCGCTCCTTGAGCGCTTGCTCAATGATGAAACACTCCGGGGCCTTGATATCTTCAAGGTTTATCCCCCCGAAAGTCGGCTCCATGAGGGCGACCGCGTCGATGAAGGCTTGCGGATCTTCTGTCGCCAGTTCGATGTCGATCGAATCGACATCCGCAAAGCGTTTGAACAGAACCGCCTTGCCTTCCATCACGGGTTTCGATGCCAGGGCGCCGAGATTGCCCAGGCCAAGGATGGCGGTGCCGTTGGAAATCACGGCTACCAGATTGCCCTTTGCCGTATAGTCATAGGCAGTGGCGGGATCCTCGGCGATTGCCCGGACGGGAACTGCCACGCCGGGCGAATAGGCCAGGCTCAGATCGCGCTGCGTCGCCATTGGCTTGGAGGCGACGATCTCGATCTTGCCGGGCCGTCCCGATGAGTGGAACAACAGCGCCTCGCGCTCCGAGAACTGGACATTGGCTTCTTCGGACATGCGAGACTTCCCCTCAGCACTCCCCCTACGTTATGCACGCCTTTGGGGCAAAGCCACTTTCGCCGTTTCGCGGGGCGTGTATGCAAATTCGGTGACTGCCGCCCCTGCCCCCCAGACCACGCCAATGATGGCGCAATATCATGCACTGAAGGCCGAAGCGCCCGACAGCCTCTTGTTTTACCGCATGGGCGACTTTTTCGAACTGTTCTTCGATGACGCCAAGGCAGCCGCCGCCTGTCTCGACATCGCGCTGACGTCGCGTGGCGAACATGACGGCGAGAAAGTGCCGATGTGCGGCGTTCCGGTTCATGCGGCTGACGCCTATCTTGCCAAGCTGATCCGTGGCGGGCACCGGGTCGCCATTGCCGAACAGATCGAAAGCCCGGCGGTCGCCAAGACGCGCGGCGGCAAATCGATCGTGCGACGTGCCATCGTTCGGGTTGTGACAGCGGGGACGCTGACCGAGGATGTGCTGCTCGATGCCAAGGCGAGCAACTGGTTGGTCGCCGTCGTTTCGGTCGGCGATGTGGTCGGTGTGGCCGCAGCGGACGTCTCGACGGGCGCCTTTGACCTCTGCGAGGTCAAGGCGCTGCATCTCGAGGCGGAAATTGCGAGATACAGCCCAAGCGAAGTGGTTTTTACGCCGGCAAAAGGGGAAGCGTTTTCGGCCATTGCCCCCGCTTTCTCCGGCGCGCAGCTTGTTGAGCGTGAGCATCGCGACTTCGAATCGGCAAGGGGCGAAGCCAGGCTCAAGGCGATACACGACGTCGCCACGCTTGACGGTTTCGGCGCGTTCACGCGCGCAGAACTTGCCGCAGCCGGCGGCCTGCTTGCCTATCTCGATCATGCAGGAAAAGGGTCGCTCCCTTTCCTTGCGCCCCCCGTCCGCCGGACGACCGCCGAACATATGGCGATCGACGCCGCCACACGCGAAAGCCTTGAGCTGACCCAAGCGGTAGGCAGTGGGCGCAGGGGCAGCTTGCTCGATAGCATCGACCGCACCGTAACAGGCGCCGGTGCCCGGCTGTTGGCCGCAGATCTGTCTGCGCCGCTGACCGACCGACGCGCAATCGAGGCGCGCCTCGACCTTGTCGCGCACTGGACCGAGGATGCCATCGCACGCGAGGAACTCCGCGCCACGCTTCGTGCCCTACCTGATGTTTCGCGGGCGCTGGCCCGCCTATCTGCAGGCCGCGGCGGTCCGCGCGACCTGGGTGCCCTGCGCGATGGCCTCGCGCGCGCGTGGGACCTGCGCGGCAGGCTCGACCATGGTCATCTGCCCGCGCTTCTCGCCAATCTCTTGCCCGCGCTCGCCGGGCATGGTGCGCTGATCGACCGGCTAACCCGCGCCCTTGTCGCCGAGCCACCCGTCGACGCGGCGAACGGCGGCTATATCGCGGCGGGCTATGATCCCGCGCTCGACGATTTGCGTGATGCCGGCGGCATCGGGCGACGCGAAATTGCGGCGCTTGAACAGGCCTTCCGTGATCGCACCGGCATTGCCAGCCTCAAGATCCGCCATAACGGCGTGCTCGGCTATCATGTAGAGGTCCCCGCGCGCGTCGCCGATCCGCTGATGGCGGCCGATTCCGGTTTCACCCACCGCCAGACGCTTGCCGGGGTGGTGCGCTTCAACGCCCCCGAATTGCACGAGGTCGCGCTGCGTGTGACGCAGGCGGGCGTCCAAGCACTCGCCGCGGAGGCCGCGCATCTGGAGGAACTGACCGCACTCGCGCTTTCATCGGCGCGCGCGATATCGCGCGCGGCGGAGGCGCTGGCTCGCCTCGACGTTGCCACGGCGAACGCCCAGGCCGCTATCGAGTGTGACTGGTGCCGCCCCATGCTTGTCGATCATGCCTGTTTTGAGGTCGTTGGTGGGCGCCATCCGGTTGTCGAGGCCGCCGTCGTGAAATCAGGCGGGCGCTTTGTGGCCAATGACTGTGCCCTCGACGCGAGCGACCGACTCTGGCTCGTCACTGGCCCGAATATGGGCGGCAAATCGACATTTCTGCGCCAAAACGCCCTGATCGCGGTAATGGCCCAGTCAGGCTGCTTCGTGCCCGCCCGGCGCGCGATGCTAGGCCTTGTCGACCGGCTGTTCAGCCGCGTTGGCGCCTCGGACAATCTCGCGCGTGGGCGATCGACTTTCATGGTCGAAATGGTCGAAACGGCGGCCATTCTTGCCCAGGCAACCGACCGTAGCTTCGTCATCCTCGACGAAGTCGGACGCGGCACCAGTACCTATGACGGCCTCGCCATTGCCTGGGCGGTGGTGGAGGCCGTGCATGAGATCAATCGCTGCCGTTGCCTGTTCGCCACCCATTATCACGAACTGACACGGCTTGCTGAAAAACTGCCTGCGCTGTCGCTCCATCACGTCCGCGCCCGCGAATACAAGGGCGATCTCGTGTTGTTGCATGAATTGGCCGGCGGCCCTGCCGATCGCAGCTATGGCATTGCGGTGGCCCGCCTCGCTGGAATGTCTCCGGCCGTGCTGCAGCGTGCTAAATCGGTGCTGGCAAAGCTTGAGGCGGGACGTGCGGCAACGGGCGGGCTTGCTGCAGGACTCGATGACCTGCCGCTGTTTTCTGCGCTCGTCGAGGAAGCATCGGCCGATCCGCTCCGCGAGGCGCTGTCGACGATCCACCCCGATGCGCTGACCCCGAGGGAAGCGCTCGAAGCCCTGTACCTGCTGAAGTCGCTCGAGGGGTAAATCGCGCCGGGTGCGTGACGCAGCGCACGGCATCGCCTATATCTCTAGGATGTCCGACCGCCTTGACCAGATCCCCAATCGCCGTGCCATCATCGACCGCCGCGCGCTTGCCGTGGCGCTCGACGAATTGCCCGGCAGCGGCGCAGCCTTGCGCCAGGCAGGGGCCGGGTTGCTGCGGCCTGCGCTCGATGCCGGTCGCGCAGAAATTGCGCGGCGGCTGACCGACCATCCCTCCCACGGCGCGCAAGCAGCGTCGGCGCAGGCCTTCCTGACCGACCAGATCCTGCGCCTGCTTTATGATTTCACAACGCAGCGCCTGCATGCCCTGTCGAACCCGACGACGTCGGAACGCCTCGCCCTTGCGGCGGTCGGCGGCTACGGGCGCGGCGAAATGGCTCCCTATTCGGACGTCGACATCGCCTTCCTGACACCCTGGAAGGCGACCGGGTGGAGCGAAGCGGTCATCGAATCGATGCTCTATACCTTGTGGGACTTGGGGCTGAAGGTCGGCCATTCGTCGCGCTCGCTCGATGAGATGGTCCGGCTCGCAAAAAGCGACCTGACGATCCGGACGGCCTTGCTTGAGGCGCGCTACGTCTGGGGTGATCAGGGTGTCTATGATGAGGCCGCGGCGCGCTTCGACCGCGAAGTCCTGGCGGGGACGGCGCGCACCTTTGTGGCTGAAAAGCTCGCCGAGCGCGACGTGCGGCACAAGCGTATGGGCGACAGCCGATATGTCGTCGAACCGAACCTGAAAGAGGGCAAGGGCGGTCTGCGCGATCTCCATACGCTGTTCTGGATCGGCAAATATCTGCATCGGGTCCGGTCGGTGGCCGAACTGGTCGACAAGGGGCTGCTGACCGCTGCCGAACTGCGGCAGTTCCAGAAAGCCGAGAACTTCCTGTGGGCCGTGCGCTGTCACCTGCACAGCGTCGCCGGGCGCGCGGAGGAGCGACTGACCTTCGACGTGCAATCCGAGATTGCACGCCGGATGCGCTATCGCGAAACACCGGGTCGCTCGGCGGTCGAGCGTTTCATGCAGCATTTTTTTCTCACGGCAAAAGCGGTGGGCGACCTGACGGGCGTGTTCCTTGCCCATCTCGATGACAGTCTGGCACCCAAGGGACGCCGCTTTGGCGGACTGGCAGGGTTCATGCGGGCGCCGCGCTACCTGAACGGGTTTGTGCTCGATCGCGGGCGACTGACCGTGCCCAATGACAACTGGTTCCGCGCCGATCCGGTCCGCCTCGTCGAGCTCTTTGCCGTCGCCGACGCGCAGGGCCTGGAAATCCATCCGACGGCTATGCGCGCGGCAGCGCGCGATGCGCGGCTGATCGATGCGCATGTCCGCGCCGATCCCCGCGCCAACGCGCTGTTCCTTGACGTGCTTACCAGCCCGCGCGATCCCGAAACGGTGCTACGGTGGATGAACGAGGCTACTGTTTTTGGCCGCTTCGTTCCCGATTTCGGCCGCGTCGTCGCCCAGATGCAGTTCGACATGTACCATCACTACACTGTTGACGAACATTCGATCCGTGCCATCGGGCTGCTCTCGCGGATCGAGCGGGGGACGCTGTCGGAAGATCATCCGCTCGTGACAGTGATCTTGCGCAACACCTCGATGCGCCGGGTGCTCTATGCCGCCGTCCTGCTGCACGATATCGCCAAGGGGCGCGGTGGCGACCACAGCGTGCTGGGCGCCGAAGTTGCCTCAAAGCTGTGTCCGCGGTTCGGCATGACACCAGCCGAGACCGAAACGGTCGCCTGGCTCGTTCGTTATCACCTCCTGATGTCGGCGACCGCGTTCAAGCGCGACCTGTCAGACTTTAAGACAGTGCTCGATTTCGCCGAGAACGTGCAATCGCCCGAGCGTCTGCGCTTGTTGCTCGCGCTGACCGTGGTGGATATCCGGGCGGTGGGGCCAGGGGTGTGGAACGGGTGGAAGCGCCAGCTGCTCGGTGATCTTTTCAATGCCGCAGAGGAAGTTCTGCGGCTCGGGCACAAGCAGACAGGCCGCACGGAGCGCATTGCGGGTAAGCTCGCCGATCTTCAGCAAGCAGTCGGTTGGGACGACAGCCATTTTGTTTCCTACGCCCATCGGATGACCGATAGCTATTGGATCGCAGAGCCTGACGATGTGCTGCTCGCCAATGCGCGTATGGTCGCGGCAAGCGGGGACAGTCCGTTGACAGTCACCGCGCAGGTCTATCCGGCGCGCGGGGCGACGCTGGTGACCGTGTACACGCCGGATCACCCGGGCCTCTTCTATCGTCTGGCGGGCGCCATCCATCTGGCGGGGGCGAGCATCATCGATGCGCGCATCCATACGACGCGCGACGGCATGGCGCTCGACAATTTCCTGGTCCAGGACCCATTCGGCGCGATGTTCGACGATGCCGACCGGCTGAAACGACTGGAGCGTGCCATCGAGGAAGCGCTGGCCCAGCGTAGCCGACTGACCGAACGTCTCGCTGCCCGGCCGCTGGCGCGCGCGCGCGCCGTCGCCTTCGCGATCGAGCCCAATGTCCTTGTCGATAACAAGGCATCGAACCGGTATACCGTCATCGAAGTCAACGCCCGCGATCGGCCAGGACTGCTCCATGCGCTGGCATTTGCGATGTTCGGATCTAAGGTCACCATCCGGTCGGCGCACATCGCCACCTATGGGGAGCGCGCGGTCGACACTTTTTATGTGACCGATCTGCTCGGCGGAAAAGTTGAGGGGACGCTGCGGCTGAAATCCATCGAGCGCCGCCTTCTCGATGCGGCTGAGGGTCTCAAGAATGTGGCGGTTGCCGCATAAAAAAGGGGGCACCAGTTACGGTGCCCCCAAGAAGCATTACGGGGTACACCCTATGAGGCGTCCCCCCTTATACTTTAGAACTTACCTCGGAGCGTTACGCCAAACGTCCGGGGTTCAGCCAGAAACTGCGAGAAGAGCTGGCGACCGCCCGGGTATTGCGGATCGACGAACGGCGCTGCCGTCGTGCCCGCCTGGAACGGCGTGTTGAAGGCGACCTGGGCGAAGTCCTTGTTGAGCAGGTTCTGCGCCCATAGTTCGACCGACCAGTGATCGTCAGCACCGCGGATACCGACGCGTGCGTTGACGATCAGGAACCCATCCTGTTCCTTCTGGGGAAGCAAGTCCGAACCCGTATTATAGTCGCCCGTCATGCGGCCGTCGACGTAGAAAAGCCCGCTGAGCCCGCTGCTACCGATCTCCGGCGTCCAGGTCAGTGACCCCGTGGTGACCAGTTCAGGCGCGTTTGACAGATTGTCACCCGGGAGCTTTCGAAGCGCCGGATCGAGCGGTGCTCCCGACCGATTACCCACCAGATTGGCCTTATACTTTGCCGACGCATAGGTCATGCCCAGCGCGACACGGAGGTCGCGCACCGGCCGCAGCGAAGCTTCCAGTTCGACGCCTTGGGACACGACGCCGTAGCTTGTGTCGCTCGCCGCACAGGCGCCCGTCGCTGCACTGAGATCGGTTGGGCCGGTGCCGAGATCGGTCTTGCAGCCGTTGACCGTCTGAACCAGGAAGACGGTGCCATTGAACGTGTTCAGCTGGAAATTGGTGAACTGCTGGCGGAACGCTGCAACGCTTACGCTGAACGGGCCGGTGGCATATTTGGCACCGAATTCGATCGAATCGACCTTTTCCGGATCGAACTGAAGGTTGCCGACGAGCGCTTGTGCGCCGCCAACGCTGGCGAAGGTCGCAATCGGGCTCTTGAGCGCCGAGCGGTCGAGATTGAAGCCACCGGCTTTGTAGCCCCGCGAGTAGCTGCTGTAGAGCAGGAGGTCATCGGTCGGACGCCACGACAGAATTGCCGTTCCGGTAAACTCCCCCTCGCTGCGGCGGCTGTTGATCGACACACCGTTTAGTTCGGCGGTCGAGTTGCCCTGGCATGAAAGGCCGATAATTCCGCCGGCAACGGCTGCCAGCCCGGCATTGGTCAGGAACGGGCTCAATGCGGCCTGGTTTGCCGTGCAAATCGCGTTGTCGTTGGAGAACGACGCGTTGAATTCCTTGACGTCACGTGTGTACCGAAGACCCAGGGTCAGATCGAGCTTATCGGTCAAATGGACGATGTTATGCGTGAACAACGCCCAGTTGTTGCTCGTCTGGTTGTACACGTCGCGCACCGAACCGACGTTGTTCATCGTGTCCAGCCGGTCGAATGCCGCCAGAATCGTCGGACCCGCCGCACCGAATGCGCCTGAAACGGTCGGGCGCAGCGCAGGGTTGATACACCCGACCGATGTTGGTGAGTAGGAGAACGCTAATCCGCCGCCGCTGATGATGCGACAGGAAGCGAAGCGGCCGTACTGGTTGCCGAAGCGAAGGTTGTCGACGACCTGCAATTTTTCGTTCGTGTAGAAACCGCCAATCAGCCAGTCGAGTTTGTCGCCGAAGGCTTGACCCTGAAGACGAAGTTCCTGGGTGAAAGTCCGGAACTGGCGATAGTTGTTGCTGGCGTTGTTGGCGCGATAAAGAATATCGACAGCACTGTAATCAGTGTCGGAAGCCTGCGTGTTCTTATAGTCTCGATAGGCCGTAATCGAGGTCAGCTTTGCGCCTCCAAAGTCCCAGCCGATTTCCATCGACACGCCACCGTCGGTGGTCTTGCCGCCGAAGGTGCGGCCTGCACTCACCGAGATGTTTCGACCATAGCCCTGGTTGAAAGCCGCCAGCGGTTGCCCCAGATCGCGCAGAACATTGACGATGTTGTTGCCCGTGGTCGAATTGAGCGGTGTGGCGAGGTTGTTGAGATCGCCGATATAGGGGTTGACCGAACTGTCCACATAAGTGGCAGCGCAGCAGGCTTCGATCCGCTGGGTATAATCGCCGATCAGGCGCACCGACACGTCGCTGCTGGGATTCCACAAGAATTGGCCACGGACGAAAAACCGGTCGCGGTCGTTGACGTCGGTGTTGTTCGTCGTGTCGCGATAAAAACCGTCACGCTTGACATAGACCCCGTCCACCCGCGCAGCCAGCGTCTCGCTGAGCGGACCCGTGATGCTTCCTGACAGGCGGTAGAAGTTGAAGTTTCCGTACGTCGCCTCGGCATTGGCACCGAAATTAAACTCGGGCTTTTTCGAGATGATGCTGATCAGGCCCGCCGACGAATTTCGCCCGCCGAGCGTACCCTGCGGCCCGCGCAAAACTTCGACGCGCTCGATCTCGCCAAGTTCATTCAAACCGATACCCGACCGAGAACGATAGACGCCGTCAATGAACACCGCGACCGAACTTTCGAGTCCAGGGTTGTCGCCAACCGTGCCGATGCCGCGGATACGTGCCGAGCCATTGGCTTCGTTGCCTGTCGAGGACACCAGCAGCGACGGTGCGACCTGGTTCAGCTGTCGAATGTCGTTCGCACCGCTGTTCATGAGCGTCTCGGCGGTTAACGCTGAAACCGCGACCGGCACATCGGACAACAGCTGAGACCGTCCCTGGGCGACGACAACAATATCGTCGCCGGCATCGACGGGCTCTTGAGCCGCCTGCGGCGCTGCAGGCGTCTGGGCATCAGCGGGCGCTGTGAAAGCAACAATTGCCGCAAGAGGGGCAACCGACACAAGCAGGCGGAATTTGGGCATAGCTCTCTCCTCAATCCGGGAATTTTCACCCCGTTTGAGGCTGGGTTAATCTAATCCACGTAACCCTGCCAGCCGAAACCCCGCAAAACTGGGGATTTCGGCTGGCAACGCGGCTTTTATGCAACAGTGTGACATATTACGCTACGGAACGCTTCATTGCTGCTTGGGCGCGATCACCATAAGCATCTGGCGGCCTTCCATGCGGGGATGCTGTTCCACCTTTGCAATTTCACCCGTATCGGTCTGAACCCGCATCAGCAGGTTCATGCCCAACTGGCCATGGCTCAATTCGCGGCCCCGGAAACGCAATGTCACCTTGACCTTGTCGCCTTCCCCGATGAACTCGTGGATCTTTTTCATCTTCGTATCATAATCATGATCGTCGATGTTCGGACGCATCTTGATCTCCTTGATCTCCTGCGTCTTTTGTGACTTGCGCGCGATGTTCGCCTTCTTCTGGGCCTCGTACTTGAATTTGCCTACGTCGAGGAACTTGGCAACCGGCGGATCGGCGTTCGGCGACACTTCGACGAGATCCAGCCCGACTTCACGCGCCTGCTCGATGGCCTCTCGGGTGTAAAGCACACCCAGGTTTTCGCCGTTCTCGTCGATCACCCGCACCTTAGGTGACAGGATGAATTCGTTGAAACGCGGACCGTTCATCGGGACAGGCGGCGCGCCCAGCGGGCGGCGCATCATCGGGGGTCGGATAGTGTCTTCTCCAAAATCAAACCCATAGCTTGGGCGAAGGCCACTTAAGGCTTCGCCGTGCACTTGCAAAGGGGAAGGGCGCGTCGATCTGGTTTTAGCAGCCCGACCGTTACCGTCGCGCCACAGTAAGCAGAATATTCAGTCGCCATGATGGATGGTTGCGCGAACCATTGTTTCGACGTGGAGGGTTAGCCGAGATAATCGGCAAGCAATGTGTTGGCGCGTGGCCCGTCCCAATCCATGCCGCCGGCAATCCGCCAGACTTCCTTGCCGTCGGCGTCGTAAAGGACCGTTGTCGGCAACAAGCCCCCTCCATAGGCAAAGCCGAGATTGTTCTCGGCATCGCGATAGGCCTCGAGATTGGCAAGCTTGGCCTTTGCCCACCATGCAGGAACGGGGTCTATGGCCTGCTTGGCGAAATCCTGGTTGACCGTCAGCACATGCAGCTTGCCCTTTGTCCGGGCCGCCAGCCGGTCTAGCGACGGCATTTCCTTGACGCAGGGCCCGCACCAAGTCGCCCACAGGTTGACGAGCAGCGGCCGCCCCTTGAAATTGGCCAGCTTTACCGGCTTGCCGTCAGGTGCGGCAAAGCCATCGGGGGGCATCGCCGATCCGCGCTGCGTCATGTCGAGCTTACCGGCCGGTTCGCCGCCTGAGGGCGCGTCGGCCGTCGCCCCGACCGGTGCGCTCGCGTTGGGTTGCGGGGCCTTGGAGTCTTGCCTATCGCAGGCAGCGAGCAGCAGGGCAGGCACAAGACAGACGATGAACGAGCGCAAGGATAGCTCCAATGCCATGTGGGGCGGGCGCTTTGCCGAAGGGCCCGCGTCGGTGATGCGCGCGATAAATGCCTCGCTGCCATTCGACAAGCGCCTGTGGCGTCAGGATATCGCTGCATCCAAGGCGCATGTCGAAATGCTGGGGGCGTGCAGCATTCTGACGTCGGCCGATGCGGCGACGATTGCCGAAGGCCTCGATCGCGTTGCCGCCGCATATGCCGCAGGCGGATTGCCCGATGATCCTGCGCTTGAGGACATCCATATGGCGACCGAGGCGCGGCTTGCCGAGCTGATCGGTCCAGTGGCGGGGCGCCTGCATACAGCGCGCAGCCGCAATGATCAGGTCGCGACCGACTTTCGCCTGTGGGTGCGCGATGCCCTCGATGCGGTTGATGCCGGATTGCGCACTTTCCAGTCGGTCCTGCTCGACCGGGCAAGCGAACATGCTGATGCCGTGATGCCCGGGTTCACGCATCTCCAGAGCGCGCAGCCTGTGACCCTCGGCCATCATCTCATGGCGTGGTTCGAGATGATTGCCCGCGACCGGTCGCGTTTTGTCGATGCGCGGCAGCGGATGAATCGTTCCCCGCTGGGCAGCGCCGCGCTGGCGGGAACGGGTTTTCGCATCGACCGCGCAATGACCGCCGCGGCCCTTGGGTTCGACGCGCCGACCGCCAATTCGCTCGACTCGGTCAGCGACCGCGATTTTGCGCTGGACTATCTTTCGGCGGCGGCAACTTGCGCGATCCATCTGAGCCGCATGGCCGAGGAAATCGTGATCTGGGCATCGCAACCCTTTGGTTTTATCACCCTGCCCGATGCCTGGTCGACGGGTAGCTCGATCATGCCGCAAAAACGCAACCCCGACGCGGCCGAACTCGTGCGCGGCCATGCCGGGCGCATCCTTGGTTGCCACACGGCGCTGATGGTCACGATGAAGGGTTTGCCGCTCGCCTATTCAAAAGACATGCAGGACGATAAGGAGCCGGTCTTCGAGGCGCATGACCTGCTCGAGCTTTCGGTTGCAGCAATGGCGGGCATGACCGCGGCGCTCGCCTTTCGTACCGACCGGATGCGCGATCTGGCTGAGGCCGGTTTCTCGACCGCAACCGATCTTGCCGACTGGCTGGTCCGCGAAGCCGATGTCCCGTTTCGCGAAGCGCATCACATCACGGGGCGCGCGGTCAAGACCGCAGAAGAGCGTGGCTGCGGCCTCGCCGAGCTACCGCTCGACGTGCTGACCGCCATCGATGCACGGATCGACCCAAGGGTTTTCGGCGTGCTCACGGTCGATGCCTCGGTCGCAAGTCGTACCAGTCATGGCGGAACGGCGCCGGTGCGGGTAAGGGAAGCGATCGCCGCCGCGCGGGCGGCACTGGAGGAGCGCGCGTGAGGAAACTGCTGGGTCTGGCCGTGCTTCCCGGGCTCGCGGCATGCGGGCAGGTCGCGCCGCTGCGCCCTCAGGCAGGGTCTTCGCTTCCCCCCAAAGCTGCGGCGGCGGTCAAGACGCCCGATGCCGAGGCGCTAATGACGCCCAGCGATCAGTCGCGTCCCAAACGCAATGACGAGCTTTTGCAAAGCTCCGAAAAGCGGGCACCCGATAAATTCGATCTTCCCCCCTCAGGCTGATTTTTCATGAACCACTTCGAATATCGCGACGGCGAGATGTTCGCCGAGGATGTTCCGCTCGCGCGCATCGCGGCAGAGGTCGGAACGCCTGTCTATGTCTATTCCCGCGCCACGCTCGAGCGACATGCCCGCGTCTTCAGCGAGGCAATGGCACAGGCCGGTGATGTCGAGGTTGCTTTTGCGCTGAAGGCCAACCCGAATCTCGCGGTTGTGCGCGTGCTGGCGAAAATGGGTCTGGGCGCTGATGTCGTCTCGGCAGGCGAACTCGACCGTGCGCTTGCGGCTGGCATGACTCCCGACAAGATCGTGTTTTCGGGCGTCGGCAAGACCGATGCCGAAATGGTTCATGCGCTTGATATCGGCATCGGCCAGTTCAACATCGAAAGCGAGGAAGAGGGGCGCGACCTGTCAGCGCTCGCAGCGGCACGCAGCCAGCGCGCGCCTGCGACCTTGCGGGTCAATCCCGACGTCGATGCAGGTACGCACGCCAAGATTTCGACCGGCAAGGCGGAAAACAAGTTCGGCGTCGCGATTTCGGATGCGCCGGCGATCTTTGCCCGTCTCAGTCGGCTGCCGGGGCTGAACCTGCGCGGTGTCGCATTACATATCGGCAGTCAGATCTTCGACCTGGGCCCGCTGGAAGCGGCGTTTGCCAGGGTCGGCCGGCTCGTTGCCGACCTTCGGGCCGCGGGCCACAAGGTAACGCATGTCGATCTTGGCGGCGGGCTTGGTATTGCCTACCGCCCCGACGATGTGCCGCAGGAACCGCAGGCCTATGGCGCGATGGTCGCGCGCGTCACGCAGGGCTGGGGCGTCAAGCTGATGTTCGAACCTGGCCGGCTGATTGCAGGCAATGCCGGGGTGCTGCTAACCCAGGTTATCCGGGTGAAGCCGGGTTCGGTGCACCCCTTCGTGGTCGTCGACGCCGCGATGAACGATCTCGCGCGTCCGGCACTCTACGACGCCTATCATCATTTCGAACCGGTACTCGAGCGAGCCGACGCCATGACCGCTAACATCGTTGGCCCGGTATGCGAAAGCGGCGATACCTTCGCAATGGCGCGTGAAACTGGCGTCGTCGAACAGGGCGACCTCGCGGTGTTCCGCACCGCCGGTGCCTATGGCGCGACGATGGCGTCCACCTACAACAGCCGCGCCATGGTCCCCGAAGTGCTGGTCGATGGCGACCGTTACGCCGTTGTGGCCGACCGCATTCCGGCTTCCACGATCATGGGCGCAGAGCGAGTCCCCGACTGGCTATAGCCGGATGCCAAGTCGCGGCGCCACAACCGTCATTGCCAGGTAAAGCACGACCGTCAGCACGCACCCTGCCATCAGCGCTGCCTAGAACCCAACGCCGCTGCGCAGCAGCGCGGGAATGACAAGGAACATTGGCACCGACGGCAGGAAAAACCAAAAAGTCGATTCGGTCTGAGCGGCGATGAGCATTGGATCGCGGGTCTCGCGCCATAGCCAAATCATCGCGAGCGTTGATACCAGCGGCAATGATGCCAGCATGCCGCCGATGCCCGGACTGCGTTTGGCGATCTCCGAAACAGCGGCAACAATGGCGCCCGAAATCGTTGCCTTGAGGATGAGATAGAGCATGAACCCTATTGCCCCAGCGCGCGCTTTGCGAACAGCGTAAAGCTCTTCGGATTGCATCCATAGGCAGCGTCGAGAGAGGCAGGCTTGGCATGCAGGCCCGTCGATCCGCCCAAGGTCAGGCCAAACGAACCAATCGGCATCGTATAGCCACAGCCAAGGGTCGCCTACGCTACGCTAAAGCTGCGGCCGGCCAGTGGATCGAGGGCTGCGAACACTTCTTCATTGTCGACGGTCTCGACGCGGCCGAACAGGGCGTGGCGCGGGGTGATGTCGAAGGTTGCTTCTGTCAGGAACCCCCATGTGCGTCGCCCCCGTCCACCTTTTGGGCGTAAGCGACGGTCCCGGCCAGCCGTCGGTTGGCATAGGACGCTGCAACGATCGTCCGCCGCTCATTCTCGCCAGGGTGCGTTACCTCGGGTTCTTTCAACAAGCCGTGTGACAGCGACACCGCCCAGTTTGGCGACGGGGACCAAGTCGCCCGCAGGCTCCAGCTGTCGAGTTTGGGCGTTGCGATATCCCACCGGCTCTCTTCCGGCTCTCGGCCACCGAACGCCGAAGCCTCGACCTGCCAGCGCGTTCCCGATAGTCCGACTGTCACGACGCCATAAGTAATGTGGGCCGGATCGAACCAGTGATGCGTGGTCGGCGCTTCGGGGTTCACTCTTGCAGAAGGCCGGCGCATGAAAGCCGAGGGTCCCAGCGCCGGCTCGGCGACCGGACCGCCGTCTCGCCCGTCGCAAACAAATTGGGATCGCCGCGCGCGCCCATCAGCGGGTCGAGGCTGAGCATCGTCTGCAAATCTAGGCGCGTTCCGGGTGCCAGGTCGCGTGATGCCTCTGCCATCGCCATCGATGTCAGGCACCCCTGCTTGTTGCCGCGCGGTCCGCGCTGATCGCCATATGTTGCCCACGCATAGCCATGAAACATTAGCAGCCCTTCCCCCGACATCAGGTGCGGGCGCCGCCAAGGGCTGAGCCGGCGGTGCCACCGGGTTCTGGCTGTGATCCATGCCCTGCATTTGTGCGATAGCGGGGGCGGCAGTCAGCGTCGCTGTCACGCCGAACGCGACCGTCGAAAACCGGGTATTCATTGTCGAAATCCTGTCTCGAACCGAAAAATGGGTCTTGGGAGAGTCAGGCGCCAATGTGAGCATCGATGCGACAATTGCATAGCGGCTGGCCGCAACCATCGGCGCAACTGATGCCGTAAAGATAAAGCGGAGCGGTGTCGCACAACCGATGCAGGCGTCCGATACATGTGCCCTGGCGGGCTGGTGCTGGTCATGCGCCATGCCGGCATGGTGAGCGGCCAATGGCATCGGCGCGACCGAGAGACAGGGCGGCATCACCGATCCGAAAGCGAGTCCGACTACGAACAGGAAACGCAACAGGGCTATGTCACGCCCCATGGACTTGCCCGCCATTTCGCGCCAGTCGGGCGATCGATGCACAGCCTCCCGCTCTTTGTTCGTCTTGCCGGCCGCCCGGTCGCGCTCATCGGCAGCGGACCCGCTGCCGATGCCAAGCGCCGCCTGCTCGAACGTGCCGGCGCCGCGATCGTCGGTGAACCAGACGCCGTTGCGCTCGCCATCGTCGCCGACGGCGATGAGGCGGCCACGGCGCGGCTGAAGGCGCGCGGCGTGCTGGTCAATGTGGTCGACCGGCCCGAGCTGTGCGATTTCACCCTGCCCGCCATCGTCGATCGTTCGCCCGTCATCGTCGCGGTCGGCACGGGCGGGGCATCGGCCGGGTTGGCAAAGGCTTTGCGCCAGCGGCTCGAAACGCTGTTGCCCTCTGCGCTCGGCCCCCTGGCGACCGCGCTCGAAAGCGCGCGCGGAGCCATGCGCGCGCGTTGGCCGGACGCTGTCGAACGGCGACACGCGCTCGATGCCGGGTTTGCAGTGGGCGGCGCCCTCGACCCGCTTGGGGATAGCCACGACGTTGCGCGTTGGCTCGACGGCTCGGCAACGCCTCCGGCACGCCAAGAAATCGTCCGGCTGACCTCGCCCGATCCCGATGATCTAACGCTGCGTGCTGCACGGCTGCTGGGTGAAGCCGATGCGATCTGGCATGACGCCGCCGTGCCGACGGCAATCCTCGACCGCGCCCGCGCCGATGCCGAACGCTTTGTCGGGACACCACCGGATGATGCAGGCCCCGGCCTGACGCTGGAGATCAGAGTCGCATGACCGCGCGCAGCTACATCGTGGCGAACAACGCCGCCCGCGCCGTGACCCGCGATGAGGCGACCGCCGCGCTTGGGACGGGCGGTTTCGTCTGGGTGCATTTCGATGATTGCGACACCGAGACAGAGGAATGGCTAAGCGGTCCGGGCAAGCTGGTCGATCTCATCGTATCCGCGCTCGTCGCCACCGAAACGCGGCCGCGGATGGACGCGATCGACGGAGGCGCGCTGGTCAACTTGCGCGGTCCCGACGCCGATATTGCGACGAATCCCGACATGCTCAGTTCGATCCGCATGTGGGTCGCCAAGGGCTGCGTGTTCACCGTCACCCGGCGCGATCTTGCCGCGCTTGATGCGGTTGAGGAGCTGGTCCGGGACGGCAAGGTGCTCGATCCCGGAGATTTCGTGGCGATGCTGGCAAGCGAGATCACGGCCGAACTCGACCCCGATGTTGCAGAACTGGGCGACACGCTCGACGATTGCGAGGAGATGGTCGGCGGGCGCCATGCGTTGGCCGTGCGGCAAACGATCGCCAAAACGCGCAGCCGCGCCATTGGCTATCGCCGGTTTATGGCCCCCCAGCGGACCGCGCTCGAAAAGCTGGCCGGTTTCGATGTCGACTGGCTCGAACCCGACGACCGGCTGCATCTTGGCGAAGCCGCTGATCGTGCTGCGCGCATGGTCGAGGAACTGGAAGCGATCCGCGAGCGATCCGCGCTGCTGCATGAACAGCTGACCGACCTGCGCGCCGAACTCATCGATACGCGCGGACTGGTGATTTCGGTGGTGGCCCTGGTTTTCCTGCCGCTGACGTTTCTCACCGGCTTGCTCGGCATGAATGTGTCGGGCATTCCCTTCGCGGATGAGCCTTGGGCGTTTGGGGCGGTCGTCGGCGTCTCAATCGCCATTGCCATCGGTGTCGCCTGGTATTTCATCCGCGCGCGCTGGTTTCGCTAGGAGGAAAAAATGCTGACTGTCCACCATCTCAACGATAGCCGCTCGCAGCGCATCCTGTGGCTGCTCGAAGAGCTTGAGCTTCCGTATGAGATCAAATTCTACCAGCGCGATACGGTCACGCGGCTCGCGCCGCCCGAGCTCAAGGCCGTGCATCCGCTCGGCAAGTCTCCCGTTCTGACCGGCGATGGCGCGACGATCATCGAATCGGGCGCAATCATCGACTATGTCTTGCGGCACCATGGCGGGGGTCGCCTCATACCTGCGGCCGATAGCGCGGACTATGAGGCCTATCTGCAGTGGCTCCACTATGCCGAAGGCTCGGCGATGCTGCCCTTGTTGATGAAGATGTATATCGGCATGATCGGTGAAGGAGGCGCGCCGCTCGTCCCGCGCATCGACAGCGAGGTTGCCAATCACTTGGGTTATGTCGAGGCGTCTCTGTCAGGGCGCGAGTGGCTGCTGGGCGATGGGTTGACCGGTGCGGATGTGCAGATGAGCTTCGTCGGCGAGATCGCGGGCCGGTACGGGCTGCACGCGACCCATCCCAATATCGGCGCCTGGGTGACGCGGTTCCAGGCGCGCGACGCGTATAAGCGCGCGCTGGACAAGGGCGGGCCCTACAGCTTCGCCTAGGCCAAAAGCTCGATGTCCCAGTAGAGCCAGTCGCGCCAGCTTTCGTGCAGATAGTTGGGCGGAAAGCTCTTGCCATGGTCCTGCAACTGCCAGCTCGTCGGCCGGATGGGCGTCAGGTGCAGCGGCATGTGCGCCTGCTTCGGCGTCCGTCCGCCCTTTTTGAGGTTACACGGGGCACAGGCCGTGGCGACATTTTCCCAGGTCGTTCGTCCTCCTTGCGCGCGGGGAATGACATGATCAAACGTCAGGTCCTTGCTGATCCCGCAATACTGGCACTGAAACCGGTCGCGCAGGAACAGGTTGAATCGCGTGAAGGCGGGGTGTTCCGATGGCTTCACATAATGCTTGAGCGCAATGACCGAAGGCAGCTTCATCGCAAAACTCGCCGAACGAACCTCGCGCTCATAATGGTCGACGATATCGACACGGTCGAGGAACACGGCCTTGATCGCGGTCTGCCAGGGCCATACCGACAGCGGATAATAGCTGAGCGGCGTATAGTCGGCGTTCAGGACAAGTGCGGGGCAGCCGTCGAGATGGCGCATTTCAGGATCAAGGCTGCGATCTCTGGCCGCCTCATTCTGGGCAAGGACGTCAGGGTGAAACATCGGCGGGCGCGCGCTCCCTTGGTTTCCCGAAAAACCTCTAGTGCCGCGTCTCTCACCCGCAACGATGACATGGGCATGACAGCATTTACCATGGCTCGTGGTCAAGGGGTTAAATGTGCCTGAAGGGCCACAAGATATTGTGACGCGATTCGCGCCGTCCCCCACGGGTCGATTGCATCTGGGCCATGCGCTGTCAGCTGCAATGTCGCACGACCTCGCGCGTTCGAGGGGCGGTCGCTTCGTTCTACGTATCGAGGACATCGATACCGCGCGCTGCCGGCCCGAACTTGTCGCGGCCATCCTCGACGATCTGAGCTGGCTCGGTATCGACTGGGATTCGCTCGACATTCAAACCGATCACGCAGCCGACCACGGGGAAGCGCTCGACCGGTTGCGCGCCATGGGCCTTGTTTATCCCTGCACCTGCACGCGCGCCGAAATCGCGGCAAGCGCCAGCGCGCCGCACGGTGACGCGGGGCCGGCCTATCCAGGCACGTGCCGGTCTCGGATCGACGCCCCCGAAGGTGCGGCATGGCGCCTCGATGCAGGTAAGGCTGCGGCGATGGTCGGATTCAACGGCGGTCGAGACGACGTCGTGCTTGCCCGGAAAGGACTTGGAGTTGCCTATCACCTCGCCGTCGTCGTCGATGATGCCGCAGCGGGCGTCACCGACGTGATCCGGGGCCGCGACCTCGAAGGGGCAACACCCGTGCAAAATTTGCTGCAGGCGCTGCTGGGATTGCCGACCCCGCGCTATTGCCATCATCGGCTGGTCGCAGGACCTGACGGCAGGCGGCTGGCAAAGCGAACCCCGGGGGCGACCCTTGCCGATTTACGTCAGGCCGGGGTGGATCCAGTCGCCCTTCATAATGATTTGCGCAACAGCCGCTTGCCGGTTGGATTCGGCTGGGTCCATCCCTAGATAACGCTCATGTCGACAATCCTTATCATTCTCATCGTGCTTGCAGCGATCGCGGCACTGGTCTCGCTCATTCGGGGGATCATCAGCTTCCTCCAGACGACCGAGGCGGAACTGAAATCGGGAGCCGATGGCCCGAGCCTGTCGAGCCAGAAACAGAACAAGATGATGTTCGCGCGCGTCGGTTTTCAGGCGATCGCGGTCATCCTGTGCATCGCGCTGCTTGCCCTCAACCGCCACTAGAAAATGGTCAAGCTCAACAAGATCTACACGCGCACCGGCGACGATGGCACCTCGGGCCTGGTCGACGGTAGCCGCGTGTCGAAAGCATCGGCGCTGATGGCGGCCATCGGCGATGTTGATGAGGCCAACAGCCTGATCGGTGTCGCCGCGGTGCTGGCCGAGGGCGACATGCGCGCGCGGCTGACGGTCATCCAGAACGACATGTTCGACCTAGGCGCCGATATCGCGACGCCAGATACACCGGTGGAATGGACGCCGCTGCGCGTCATTGCCTCGCAGGTCGAACGGCTCGAGGCTGAAATCGATGCTATGAACGCGCATATCGCGCCGCTGGCGAGTTTTGTGCTGCCGGGCGGATCGACGCTTGCGGCGGCACTCCACGTTGCCCGTGCCGCCTGCCGTCGCGCCGAAAGAAGCGCCGTGGCCGCCAATGCGCAAGTTCCCCTCAACCCCCAGGCACTCGCCTATATCAACCGCCTGTCGGACTGGCTGTTCGTCGCGGCCCGCGCCGCCAACGCCAATGGCACTGACGACGTCTTATGGGTTCCCGGCGCTTCGCGCTGATTTTTCACCGGCGCCAACGGAACCGTAGCGTTCCTGAATGGGCCGCTGCCGCCAAAAGACTTGCCCTCATCCTGGCCGAGCCGCTGTCCGACAGGTCGGTGCCCTAGCGTACTTTGGCGCGCCACGTCCGGATGTAATCGACCGAACCCCGGCACTCGCCCATTTCGCTCTGCTCGACGAGGCGGAAGCGGCTTGCGTCCCAGGCGAATTGCTGGGTCACGCCGCAATCGCCAAGCCCGCGCCCTTTGGCATAGGTCGACAGCCGCCGGGTCTTGGCATCGTAAGACGCGTTGACGAGGCTTGGGTCGGTGTTCCCGGGCTCGCCCATGCTGCTCGGCGCGTCGAATTTTGCGACCGCTACCGGCGTGCCGCTGTTCGGGATGATCAGCGCCGTTGTGAAATAGTTATACGCCCCGTTGCCGCAGATCGACGGCACCATCACCAGCGTGTGCGCCGCGTCGAGCCGGTAGGTCTCGGGCTTGAAGCTGTCGGCAGGTACGCCGCACCCATCGTCGCCATTGTACTTCTTGATGTCGGCGGGTCGAAATCTGGCGGGTGGGGTGGATGGCGCGGGCGTCGTTGTAACGACCGGGAGGGGAGGCGGTACCGGGACGACCCTGCCCGCACCCTTGGCCACAAGTGCCGTGTCGGTCCCAACACGCTTTTGCTTGTCGTCAATATAGCGCATCGCTGCTGCCAGCCCGCCAAGCGAAGCCTCGCCGACCTTGCCGCCCGGAGCGGTCGTAACTTGGGCACGACCGCCAGCGGCGAGCGCAGCGGCAAGCGCAGGACTAATCTCAATTACTGAACCGGCGACCTGCGCGACGGACTTGCCGTCGACCTTTAACGTCGCGCGCTTTGGCGGCCCATCAGTTACGGTCCAGCGAAGCTCGGCTTTGGCCTGTGCTTCGGGTCCGCGTTCGATGACAAGCATCAGGTAACTCTCGCCGTCTTCGGATTCGGGGACAAGGGCGACCGCCTGGCAGGCGCGGCCATTGTCGCAGCCGACGATCCAGTCTCTGAACGTCTTGAGTGCGCCGGGTTGCGGAGCGGCGGCGGCAACGGCAAGGGCGAGGAGAATGGGCATGGCCGCAAGCTAGCTTTGGAGAGTGACAATGAAAACTGTGGGCGTGATCGGCGCAGGACAAATGGGTGCGGGCATTGCGCAGGTGTCGGCGGCCGCAGGCTATCGGACCCTGCTTTCGGATCGCGACGTCGCGCTGGCCGAAAAAGGCAAGGCGGGTATTGCCAAGGGGCTGGGACGACTCGTCGAGAAGGAAAAGATCACCGGCGAGGCCCGCGACGCGACGCTCGCTCTGATCGAGCCGGTCGGCGACGTGGCGGCATTCGGCGACTGCGGCCTGGTGATCGAGGCGGCGACCGAGCGTGAGGAGATCAAGCGCGCGATCTTTGCCGATGTCGCCAAAGTGCTGCGCGCCGATGCGATCCTTGCGACGAACACCTCGTCGATCCCGATCACGCGTCTGGCGAGCGCGTCGTCCGATCCAGCAAGGTTCATCGGCGTGCACTTCTTCAATCCGGTGCCCGTGATGGGTCTGATCGAGGTCATCCGTGGGCTCGCCACGAGCGATGCGACCGTCGCCGCCGTCGAGACCTATGGAAAGTCGCTCGGCAAGGAGATCGTCCATGCCAACGACGCCCCCGGCTTCATCGTCAACCGCGTACTTATGCCGATGCTCAACGAGGCCTGCTTCGCGCTAGGCGAAGGCGTGGCAACGATTCGCGACATCGACACCGCATGCAAGCTCGGCCTCAACCATCCGATGGGCCCACTAACGCTCGCCGACTTCATCGGGCTGGACACCTGCCTGGAGATTTGCCGGGTGCTGTTCACTTCCACCGGCGACCCCAAGTTCCGCCCCGCGCCGCTGCTTGTCAAATATGTCGAGGCCGGGTGGGTCGGACGCAAGTCAGGTCGTGGATTCTATGACTATTCGGGGCCCGAGCCGATGCCAACGCGCTAAGTTGCCGCATCCGGAGGTCAGCGACGACCGTTCGAGTCATCGTCGACCCAGTGCGTGATGTAGCCATGCGCTGGCGACCAGTCTTGCCAGGTCGCCGCAGCCCATGCGCGAACGTGCGCACTGTGCGCTGGCGTCCCGGCATATGCTGCAACATCGGCGACCGTCATCGCGAACGATGCGGGCGGATCGAGCGCCTTCAGTGTCGCCTTACGCTTTGAGAAATCCAGCATGACGGCATTGGTTTCGGCAGGTGGCCGGGGGCGGGTCAGTTGCCACATGAGCCGCGCCAAATGAAGGCCGACCGATTGAACTGCCCGTCGGTCGGTGGCGAGACCGGGGTGCTGCACGGCATAGGTGTCGACGGTTAGGCGGTGAACCGCCATCAGCTCGGGCGTCGCATATTCAGCTGCCAGCAGCGCGCAAAAGGACGCATAACAGGCAGGCGACGACAGCATATAGGCATGCGTGGTCCCCGCGACCGGCTCGAACAGCCCCCCGCATCCCAGACATGGTTCGAGCACGCACCATCTCCTTACTTCGCCGTCCAATAGCCGACTTTTAGGCAGGATCGAAAGCCGGCCTCCACGACACGCTATTGACATTCCTGTCAGTTAGGTTGCAACCTGCAACCAACCGGATGGGAGAGGTGCCATGGCAACTGCCGCAATCGAACGCCCCGACGACCAGTTCATGCGTGGACCTGACGAAACCGACCGACTCGATGTCACCCAGCCGCACCTCTATACCTCGCACAGCTGGCATGCCCCGTTCCGCGAGCTGCGCGAGCAAGGTGGTATCTATTATTGCGAGAACGGTCGCTTCGGTCCCTACTGGTCGATCACAACCTACAAGCCGATCGTCCATGTCGAGGCGCTGCCGAAAATCTTTTCGTCGTCATGGGAAGTCGGCGGCATCACGATTGCGGGCGACCCCGAGCGTATCCTCGACGGCGAAGTGCGCATGCCGATGTTCATCGCGATGGACCCGCCGCAGCATACCGCCCAGCGCCGGACCGTAGCGCCGGCCTTCACTCCCAGCGAAATCGTCAAGATGCGTGAAGATGCGGTGGCGCGCACCGCGGAAGTGCTCGACGCGCTGCCCATCGGCGAAACCTTCGACTGGGTCGAACGCGTCTCGATCGAACTGACCACCGGCATGCTTGCGCGGCTGTTCGACTTCCCTTGGGAAAACCGCCACAATCTGACGCGCTGGTCCGATGCGCTCGGCGACGTCGAGGCGTTCGGAACGTTCGAGGACCGGCAGAAGCGCCTTGCCACCGCCTTTGAAATGGGCACCGCGTTCCACCAGCTGTGGGAATCGAAGAAGGGCCAGCCCCAGACGCCTGACCTGATTTCGATCATGCTCCATTCCGATGCGATGGCGCATATGGACGACGGCGAATTCATGGGGAATTTGATCTTGTTGATCGTCGGCGGCAACGACACGACGCGCAATTCGATGACCGCCTATGCGCATGGTCTCGCCCAATTTCCGGATGAGCGCGCCAAGCTCGAGGCCGATCCGTCGCTCATCCCCAATGCGGTCAGTGAGCTCATTCGCTGGCAGACGCCGCTTGCGCATATGCGCCGCACCGCGACCGAAGATACCGAGATCGACGGGCACGCGATCAAAAAGGGTGACCGGCTGGTGCTCTGGTACATCTCGGCGAACCGCGACGAGAGTGTGTTTGCCGATGCCGACCGCATCATCGTCGATCGCGAAAATGCGCGGCGGCATCTGGCCTTCGGCTATGGCATCCATCGCTGCGTCGGTGCGCGCGTCGCCGAGCTGCAGCTGATCGTGCTGCTCGAGGAAATGGCCAAGCGTCGGCTGCGCGCCGTGCCGCAGAGCGAGCCCACCCGCGTGCCGGCGTGCTTCGTCAACGGCTATCGGGCGCTCCCGGTGAAACTGGAACGTTATTGATGGGTGAAACCGAAACGACCCAGGATCCGTATCTGTCGTATCATCCAGGAGGCGACGCCATGACCCTTAACCGCCGCACTTTCATCGCAGCTTCAAGCACGGCGGCAATCACGGGCATGTTCGCGACTACGGCCTGCGCCAAGGCCCCGGCGCGCAAATACGAACTCACGCTGAGCGATGCGGAATGGAAAAAGCGGTTGACCCCCGCGCAATACCGGACGCTCCGCCAGGAGGCTACGGATACGCCCGGCCAGTCGCCGTTTCTGAACGAGCACCGTGCCGGCATCTTCTCGTGCGCCGGGTGCAAGCTTCCCAATTTCTCGTCAAAGACCAAGTTCGACAGCGGTACCGGCTGGCCCAGCTTTTTCGATCATCTGCCTAATGCCATAGCGACGAACGTCGATCGCACCTTGGGCTTCGAGCGGACAGAGGTCGTCTGCCGCCGCTGCGGCGGTCACCTCGGCCATGTTTTCGACGATGGGCCTAAGCCAACGGGCAAGCGTTACTGCATGAACGGCACCGCGCTGCTGTTCACGCCGGGCCACGCCTAGGATCTAGCGAAGCTAAATCCGGGCTCTCCGCGGCTCGGCCGGCAGACGTTGTTGTAGCGACGACCGACCATTCGACTGGCGCCGGTCTTTGTCGGCACGGCTCGGGGCTCTGTCTGGGCGGTGCCTGTTACGTCGCCCTCATCCTGGTCGACACCTCGTATCCCTTTCGCAACCTGTGGCGGCTGCCCCTGCATCTGATGAGCCTGGCGTCGCCCGCGTTGTTCTGGCTGTTTGCTGCGAGCTGGTTCGACGATGATTTCCGCCTCCGGCTTTATCATTGGCTCTTCATCGCGGCGACCGTGCTCAGCGGGTTCGTCACCAATTACCTGTTCTGGACGCTGCACGTGCGCTATTTCGGGTTGGCGCTCATCTGGCGCCTGTTCAGCGTTGTGGCCATCGGCCTTTCGATCCGCGCCACCTTGAAGGGCTGGTCGGCCGATCTGGTGGAATCGCGGCGGCGCGTGCGGATCGCGCTGACGGCCGCGATTTCGGTTGCAATTCTTTGGGTGGTGATGGCCGAATTGTGGACAGCGAACTGGCCCCCGCCCGTCGACTGGCGGATCGCCAACGGCGCGAGCAGGTTGTTGCTCGCGGTCACTGTCGCGGTGTTCACGCTCGGCTGGCGGGACCCGGCGCTGGTTGCTGCCCCGGTTCGCGCCGCGGATGCTCTGCCGCGCCATGACAGCGACGATTCGCTTCTGCTGGCCAAGCTCGAGGCCGACATGCGGCACGAGCGGCTCTATCGACAGGATGGATTGACCATCACAGCAGTGGCGGCACGACTTGGCGTGCCCGAATACCGGCTGCGCCGTGCCATCAATCAGGGGTTGGGGGCCCGCAACTTCAACGCCTATCTCAATGGCTTGCGCATCGGCGAGGCGACCGACGCGCTGGCCGATCCTGCACAGCGTGACGTCCCGATCCTGACCATCGCGATGGATGCCGGATTGGGCAGCCTCGCCCCTTTCAACCGCGCTTTCCGCGACTTGCAAGGCTGCACCCCAACCGAATTTCGTGCCCGGGCGCTCGCACGCTAATCGAATTTCGCAATTCGACCGGTCGAATTGCGAAAACGCCGCGACGCAGGAACGCGATCGTAATATTTGATGGTCATCGACCAGCCAAAGGATTGACCGATGCCGCACGACATGACCCTGCTCGACGCCGCGCTGCACGTCTTTCCCAATGTCTTCCTCTTCGACGGTGGGCGCTATGTTGTTGCCACCTTGCTGATGTCGGCGGTGCTGTTCATCGCGCACCGGGCGGGGTGGAAGGAACGCATCATTCAGGCGCGTCGTGCGTCTCGCACCGATTACATGCGCGAGCTTTTGACCTCGCTGCGTACCGTCGTGGTCTATGCCATCATATTCACGCCGGTGCTTTGGCTGAAGGCACATGGGTTCGGCGCGGGACGCTGGACCGGGCCTGACACCTGGATGGTGACCACCGCGTTCGTCGTGGCGCTGCTCATCGTGCACGATGCCTATTTCTACTGGACGCACCGGCTCATCCATCGGCCCGCCTTCTTCAAGCGCTGGCACCGGACGCACCATAAGACAATCACGCCGACGCCGTTCACCGCCTATGCTTTCGACTGGCGCGAGGCGGCGCTCCACACCGGCATGCCCGTGGTCTGGCAGCTGACGATCCCGACGCCAAATGGCGCCTTCTTCATCTTCCTGAGCATCATGATCATCCGCAACGCCTGGGGCCATTGTGGCACCGAGCTTCACCCGCGCGGCTTTGCGGATCATTGGTTCTGGGGCAATTTCACAACGACCACCCACCACGACCTGCACCATTCGGGTGGATTCGGATCAAACTATGGCCTGTACTTCACCTGGTGGGATCGTATCTGCGGCACCGAACATCCACGCTACCGCGAAATTTTTCGCGAGATAACGTTGCGCGGCTCAATGGACAAAACGCGCGACGACGTCCCGGTAGCTGCGTGACACTTTCACCGACGCGCCCGATTCGAGCACCAGGAAACATT
>JBMOGG010000004.1:0-41153 GCA_049318505.1 Sphingomonas sp.
CGTCCGTCGGGGCTTGTGGCGCGCAACATCGAGGCTGGGGGCGCATCGCTGCTGAAACCAATGATAAAGCGACCGTCTTGCGCAACGCGGACCAACTCACCGTCGAGCATCAGGTCCGTCGCACCCGCTGCAAGCTGGCCAAGCATGATACCACCTTGAACAGCGCTCCCGGTGATTACGATTGGTCCGCTGCGCATTTCGGCCGGCGTTGGCGCAAGCGCTGACGGCACGACATGCACGGGCGGCGGTGCGGCAGCAGTTGCCGGGCGGACCGACGGCGCAACGCAGCTGCCGGCGAGCACGGCGATCGATGCCGCAACGGCGCCGATGCGCGCGTGTTTCATCCAATCAAGACGCGTCAGCCAGGACGCGAGTCGCAATCGTGGCGCTCGCATAAGGTTCCTGACGGGCCACGCTCCAATAGCGCAAATCCTCGATTGCGACGCGCTCGCCACTGGCGGCGCACAGCACGTGGTCCCCGGGTGACAATATGCGAAAGCCATTGGCCATGTAGTGCAGCCGCGCCGGGCGACCCGAAGGAGACATCAACATATTCAAACCCTGTGATTGCTAAAGCAGGCTGCCCTGCCCGGGGATGACCCGGCCGGGCCGGGCCCGAGGCAGCTTGGCAACAGAATAGCCGTCGCCGCCGTTCGGCTCAACCCGCACGTCCACGCGCCCGTCGACGAAGACCACGGTGAGAGCGGCTTCGCGCTGCGCGTCGCCGGTGGTCGTGACCGAACCGCCGCTGCGGCTTTCGACACGCGCATAGCCGCGCTGCAACACCCTGTCAGGATTAAGCGAGTCGGCGATCCGCCACAGCCGGTTCAGCCGATCGCGCGCGTCCGCCATCGGCCGGGCGACAAGGCGGGGGTCAAGACGCGCCGAAACCAGTCGGTCGTGCGACCGGGAAACACGTGCCACCAGCAAGGGCGGACGCAGCGCTGCCGAGGCATGGGCGAGATCACCACGCGCATCGGCGAGCGCCTTGCCAAGCCCCCGCCGCAGCCGCTCGCCCAACTCATCGGTACGTTGACGCTGGCTGGCAAGCAAAGTTTCCGCGCCCGGCAGGCGCACTGTGAGCGACGTCAGCCGCTCGCTGCCCCGCTCGCGGTAACGGTGCGCGCAACGCAGCGTCCTGGCACCGAGCGCCTCGATGCCAGCGAGCAGCTCCCGCCGCACCGGCACCGCCATTTCCGCTGCCGCGGTCGGTGTCGGCGCGCGCACATCGGCTGCGAAATCGCACAATGTGGTGTCGGTCTCGTGGCCGACAGCGGAAATCACGGGAATCGAGCAGCCGGCAACGGCGCGCACCACGGCTTCGTCGTTGAACGACCACAGATCCTCGACGGAACCTCCGCCACGCGCAACGATGACGAGATCGGGTCTCGGCACCGGGCCACCTGCCGCCATGTCGGAAAAGCCATTGACAGCGCGGGCCACCTGCTCGGCAGCACCATTGCCCTGCACAAGCACCGGCCACACAACAACCTGCGTCGGAAAGCGATCGGCGAGGCGGTGAAGGATATCGCGAATGACGGCCCCGGTCGGCGAGGTCACGACACCGATGACACGCGGCAGATAGGGCAAAGGTCGCTTGCGTTCAGCGGCAAACAGCCCCTCACCCGCCAGCCGCGCCTTGAGCTTTTCAAGCAAGGCCAGCATCGCGCCTTCGCCGGCAAGTTCCATCCGGTCGATAATGATCTGGTATTTCGACCGGCCGGGATAGGTCGTCAACTTGCCCGTCGCGATCACTTCGACACCGTCGGCAGGCGCGAACGCAAGGCGCGCCGCCGCCATCTTCCACATGACGCCGTCGAGCGCCGCGCCATCATCCTTCAGCGCCATGTAGCAATGGCCCGAGGCAACACGTTTCCAGCCTGACAGCTCGCCGCGCACGCGGACATGACCAAACGCATCTTCGACATGGCGCTTCAGCCGGCCCGATAATTCGGTCACGGTAAACGGCGCGGAATTGTCGCCGGGGCCACTGTCGGCTAGCAGCGCGCTGTTTTCCATTTCTTGGGGGTCGGGCATGAACATCCTGCTGTTGGGCGGGGGCGGACGCGAGCATGCGCTGGCGTGGAAGCTGGCGCAATCGCCCACCTGCGATAAGCTCTATGCCGCGCCCGGCAACCCCGGCATCGCGGCGCACGCCGAGCTAATTGCGCTAGAGCTGACCGATCATGCTGCGGTCATCTCCTTTTGCCAGCGCAGCGCCGTCGGCCTCGTCGTGGTCGGACCGGAAGCGCCTTTGGTCGACGGCATCGCTGACAGCCTGACGGCCGCTGGAATCCCGACGTTTGGCCCCAGCCGGGCTGCGGCCCGGCTGGAAGGATCCAAGGGCTTCACCAAGGATCTCTGCGCATCTGCCAATATTCCAACGGCAGCCTATGCACGATACGGCGACAGTCATGCAGCGCTGGCGGGCCTTGACAGTTTCGGCCTGCCAGTGGTGATCAAGGCCGACGGCCTTGCCGCCGGCAAGGGCGTGGTGATTGCCCAAACGCGCCAAGAAGCACGCGCTGCTGTCAGCGATATGTTCGAAGGGTCGTTCGGCGTCGCAGGCGATGCGATCGTGATCGAAGCGTTTCTCGAAGGCGAGGAAGTCAGCCTGTTCGCCATTACCGACGGCACCACGGTCATACCGTTTGGAACGGCGCAGGACCACAAGCGCATCGGCGAAGGCGATACAGGCCCGAATACGGGCGGCATGGGCGCTTACAGTCCGGCCAGCGTGCTCACCCCTGAACTGGAACGTCGCGCCTTGGACGAGATCGTGCGACCGACCGTCGCTGCAATGGCGGCAGCCGGCACGCCGTTTGTCGGCGTATTATACGCCGGCCTGATGCTGACGGCGGACGGGCCGCAACTTATCGAATATAACGCCCGTTTCGGCGACCCGGAAACGCAGGCCTTGATGCCGCGCTTTAACGGCGACCTTGCCGCGCTGATGCTTGCAGCCGCATCGGGCACCTTGGATGGCGCCGCTCCCGTGAAGCTAGATGCAGTGACAGCGCTGACTGTTGTACTTGCAGCAGACGGATATCCAGCCAAACCCAAACTTGGCGGCGAAGTTGTCGTGCCTGGTCGAAAAGATGAAGATTCCTGCGTGTTTATTGCGGGAGTAGCTGCAATGGGCGAGGCCTGGATTGCATCGGGAGGACGCGTCCTTGCAGTAACAGGAACTGGCTCTTCACTGCGCGAAGCACGTGATCTGGCTTACTCAAGGCTTTCAGGCATCGATTATCCTGATGGATATTTTCGCCGGGACATAGGTTGGCGTGAACTGGCACGTCATAAACTTTAGGTTTACTCCATCTTTCATACAATGTGAAAGCTTTACTTGGTGTTTTTTGGGTTGTTCGAAGTGAATGCGAAAAAGTGGAGGGCGTTTGAACCGGCATGGCCCTGCGAAGCTGGCGACAGGGATAGCGGGTCGAGCGCCGAGCTACCGGACGTTTCGGTGCGTGAGCGTTGAAATCCGGGGCCGACCGATCCAACTTCGGCAGGGAGCACAGGTTAACATGGATTTATGAACCGAGGTTCTGGCACTGGCCATCGCTGCCTATCTGGTGCGTATCGCCGCTTCATGGGTGATCTGGAAAATCGCCAAGGCGCTCGCCTAGGCTGTCAGTTCTTTCCTTATGTCCTTCAGTCAATTGCATCTTCGAAAGCGCAAAAATGGCCGATCTGATTGCTTCCTATTGGGTGTTGTTCGCCATCGTGGCGGCGATCGGCGCAGCCGCCGGCCTCTGGATCTTCTCCTCGCGCCGCCATGTCGATCTGCCCCGCATCGAAATCGGCCAGAACACGACGCAAACGCTGGCGCGTACGTCCCGCGTTGCTTGCATCGACAGCGAAGACGTGGCGCTGCCGCCTCTGCCCTTTCCGGTCAATATCGGCCCCGATGTCGAGCCGGATGACCTGTTGCGATTGAAAGGCGTCGGCCCCAAACTGGCGCGTACACTTATGGACATGGGCATCACCAACTACCGCCAGATCGCCGCCTGGTCGCCCGAAAACATCGCCGCGGTCGATGCGCGACTTGGTGTGTTCTCAGGTCGAATCGTGCGCGACAACTGGGTCGAGCAGGCTCGACTGCTCGATGCAGGAGACGTGGCGGGATTCGAGGCGAAGTTCGGCAAGCTGATCGGGGGCACGCTTTGAGAGTCATGCGCGCTCTGGCTCTGCTGGCGATGCTGGCGGCGGGGGCGGTGGCACAGGATCTGCAGTCTGAACGTGCGGCACTCGACCGGGCGCAACGCGCCGCACGCAGCGCTGCCGCGCGCGCAACCCGGCTGGAGGCGGCAGCCAATGCTGCCAGCAACGAGGCTTTGCGGATCCGCGCATCGGCGACCGCCGTAGCCGCGCGCATCCAGTCCGCAGAGGCCGATATCGACGCCGCTGAAGCGCGCGTGGCGGTGATCGAGCGGTTGCGCGCCCGACAGCGCGCGCGGCTGGCGGAAAAGCAGCAGCCGACGATCCGCTTGGTGGCAGCGCTTCAAACTATGGCGCGGCGGCCGCCGGTGCTCGCGCTGCTTCAGCCAGGTTCGGTGCGGGATATCGTTCATGTTCATGCGGTCCTGGCCTCGGTGATGCCGCTGGTTCGTGCGCGTACGGTGGAGCTGCGCGCCG
The DNA here is from genome assembly GCA_049318505.1 of Sphingomonas sp. Taxonomy (GTDB): domain Bacteria; phylum Pseudomonadota; class Alphaproteobacteria; order Sphingomonadales; family Sphingomonadaceae; genus Sphingomonas_O. The sequence continues at coordinate 4,639 of JBMOGG010000004.1, forward strand.
ATATCGAGCGCGGGCGCGAACTCCGCGTCGCGGCCGACGCCGCGCTTGCCGCCGAGCGTACGGCCCAGGCGCGCCTCATCACCCAGCGCCAGCAGCTCGTCGCACTCGAGGCGCGCAAGCGCATCGATTCGTCGCGCTTTGCCAGCAGTGCGCTCACCGAGCAGGATCGCGCCATTGCCATGGGCGAAGAGGCACGCGATATCACCGAACTGATGAGCGGTGTCGAGAGCGCGACCGCTGTCCGCGCACGGCTCGAAGCGTTGCCCGGGCCGATCCTGCGCCCCGCACAGCCGTCCGCCGCCCGCAGCTTGCTGACCGATACGGCAGTCGCGACAGCCTCGATCCCCGCCTATCGACTGCCGGTCGTGGGCCAGGTGGTCACGGGCTTGGGCGAGATTTCCGAAACCGGTGTTCGCGCGCGGGGGCTGACGATCGCGACCCGCCCCGGGGCGCAGGTCGTCGCGCCGACGAGCGGACGTATCGCCTTTGCCGGGCCCTTTCGGGGCTATGGCAATATCGTCGTCATCGATCATGGCCTGGGCTGGACGACCCTGCTCACCAGCCTGGCCGCGCTGAACGTTAAAGTCGGTGACAGCGTGGATGCGGGCGCCCCGATCGGTCGCGCCGGCCCGGACCGGCCGACGATCACCGTCGAGTTGCGCCGCCGCGGCACACCCGTCGATATCGGCAAGCTCGCAGGATAGCTTTACCACGGCCCCCTGCACGCGCTATCCGTGTCGCCTGACTCCAAGGATTTGCCATGTCCCGCCTGCCCCTCCGCGCTCTGGTTGCCCTGTCCGCGCTTGCACTGATCCCGGCGACAACTGCGACGTTCGCCGCCGTCGACAACGCGACTTACAAGGAACTCGACGCGTTCATGGCGGTGTTTGAGCGGGTACGTGCCGACTATGTCGACAAGACCGACGACAAAAAGCTGATCAAGGGCGCCATCGACGGGATGCTGGCGTCGCTCGACCCGCATTCTTCCTATCTCGACGCGCGCGACTTCGAACAGATGCGGACGCAGACCGACGGCAACTATGGCGGCCTCGGCCTGACCGTCACGATGGAGGACGGCGCCGTCAAGGTGGTGACGCCGACCGAGGATACGCCCGCGTTCAGGGCGGGAATCAAGGCGGGCGACTTCATCACCCACCTGAACGGCAACCTCATCTTCGGCGGCACACTCGACGAGGCTGTCGAGCAGATGCGCGGAAAGCCGGGCAGCCAGATCAAGCTGACCATCGTCCGCAGCGGCCGCGACAAGCCGTTCGACGTGAACCTGACCCGCGAGGTCATCGAGCTGAAGCCGGTGAAGTGGGAAGTGAAGGGCCAGGTTGGCTATATCAACATCAACGCTTTCTCGAAGAACACCGGCATGAGCGTGCGCGCCGCGCTGATGGGCATCGACAAGGTGCTGGGCCGCCAGCCCCTCGGCTATGTCGTCGACCTGCGCTCCAACCCGGGTGGCCTGCTCGACGAGGCGATTTCGGTCAGCGATCAGTTTTTGGAGCGCGGCGAAATCGTTTCCCAGCGCGGACGCGGCAAGGGCGACATCGAGCGTTACTTCGCCAAGCCCGGCGACGCGGCGCATGGCTTGCCCGTGGTCGTGCTGGTCGACAGCGGATCGGCCTCGGCCGCCGAGATCGTCGCCGGCGCGCTGCAGGACAATCATCGCGGCCTGGTGATGGGCGAGCGCAGCTTCGGCAAGGGCTCGGTGCAGACGCTCATCCCGCTCGACGATGCAAGCGCGCTCAGGCTCACGACGGCGCGCTATTACACGCCGTCGGGCCGCAGCGTGCAGGAAGGCGGGATCGAGCCCGACCTGAAGGTGCCGCAGCTGTCGGACGCCGATTACAAGACGCGCCCACGCTTCCGCGAAGCCGATCTGCGCCGCCACCTGATCAACGAGGCGAAGGTCGACAATTCGGTGCTCGAAGACGACACCAAGCCCGACCCGCGCTTTGCGATGACAGCCGAACAATTGAAGGCCAAGGGCATTACCGACTTCCAGCTCGACTATGCGCTTAAGTCGATTGCCCGGCTGGCAAGCCTTCCCGGGGCGACCAAGGTGGCCTCACGACGTTGAGCCCGCTTGCCCGCGCCAATGCGCTAGCCCTTGCCATACCCGGCCTGCTGATGGCGGGCGCGCTGGGGTCGCAGTTTATCGGCGGGCTCTTCCCGTGCGAGATGTGCCACTGGCAGCGCTGGCCGCACTATGCCGCGATCGCCCTTGCGCTGGTGGCGTTGTTCGGAAAGCCGCCAGCCCGCAACGTCATGGTGGCGCTGGCCGCATTCGCCACCCTGACCTCGGGCGCGATCGGCGTGTTCCATGCCGGGGTCGAGTACCACTGGTGGGCTGGCCCCGCCTGTTCGTCGACGGCGGCGGGCAGCAGTCTGGAAGACATCATGCGCGCCCCGCTAATCAGCTGCGACACGCCGCAATGGTCGTTGTGGGGAATTTCGCTCGCCGGCTTCAACGCGCTCTTCTCAATCGCAGGTGGCATCGCCATCCTGGCGCTGGTGAGGAAAGCGAAATGACCCGTGAAAGCCTGAAGCCCGATACCAAGTCCATGCTGCGCGTCGACCAGGCGGGCGAATATGGCGCCACGCGCATCTATGCCGGGCAACTGGCGGTGATGGGCACGCGGACCCCGGCCGCGCGCGCGATCGCGGCGATGGCCCTGCAGGAAGAGCGCCACCGCAAGCATTTCGACGCGATGATCACAAGGCGCGGCGTCCGCCCTACCCTGCTCCAACCGTTCTGGAATATCGCGGGCTATGGCCTGGGCGTGGCGACGGCGCTGATTGGGCCAGAGGCCGCGATGGCCTGCACTGCGGCGATCGAGACCGAGATCGACAAGCATTATGGCGAGCAGATCGACGAGATCGGCAGCGTCGACCCCGAACTGTCCGAAGCAATCGCTGATTTCCGGGCGGACGAAGTCGAGCACAAGGCGACAGCGATGGCCGCCGGGGCCGAGCGAGCGCCCGCCTATCCGCTGATGACTGCAGCAATCCGGCTGGGCTGCCGCGTCGCGATTGCGGCTTCGAAACGGATCTGAGTCTGGTCAAAAGCGACCAAATCGGCAATCATATGTTAATCGGGTGCGTGAGAGGATGGTTCCCATGACAAAGCTTTTCGCAGTCGCCCTTGGCATTGCCACTATCGCTGCGCCAATGTTCGCCGCTACCGCGCTGGCGCAGCAGACCGACCGGGTGCTGATCCTGTACGGCGATGACAAATGCCCGACCAACGCAAGTGGTGAGCAGATCGTCGTGTGTACGCGGCGGCCCGAGAGCGAACGCTACCGCATCCCCAAGGAACTGCGCGGCCCGGTCCTGATCACGCCCGAGAACCAGAGCTGGGCGGCCAAGGCCAACGACACGCTCGATGCCGGAGCGGCAACGGGAATCGGCAGTTGTTCGACCGTGGGACCGGGAGGCCAAACGGGCTGCTTTGTGCAGCGCGCGCGCAAGTCCAAGCGCCAGCGGCAGGTCGATGCAGTGGAAGCCGCCGCTCCGGAGAAATAGGGCTGCTCGGCACCAGATGGTGCCGCAATGTCGGAAATCCGCCAAAGGTCACATCTAGGTTACACCTGAGCCGTGTCCGGCGCGGGCCGCGCGTAAGTCAAGAAAGTCACGGAACGAGCGTTCACACAACGGGTGAAATGTTTCTGCCGAGCGGCAAAATGAGCGCCGCGCGATGGCAGCACACGAACCGAAAAACTGCAGATCACCGGCGTGTAGGATCGCAGAATTTGTCGCGCCTGGCGTCGCCGGCCTATGTTCAGGTGGCCATCGCTGGATTGAGCTTGATCGCAAAACTATATCGCGGCGCAAAGCAGATGCGCGACGGCGGGCGACCGGCATGCAGAATCGCGCCGTCGAACAGAAGGAGCCGCCCGGGCCTTGGGCTCGCGCAGAACATCGCGTCGCCCGATTTGTCGAAGAACATGGTCTCGCCGCCCCACTCGGGCTCCCAGTGCCTCGACAGAAACCAAAGAGCAGTGAGCCCGCGCTCATCCGGCGCGCAGTCGCTGTGGGTGTAGAGCATGTCGCCGTAAGCGGCGTAGTTCGTATAGGCGCGATACGGCCGATAGGCGTCACCCGGCCGTGCATAAGCGATCGCGCTCTCTGTCGCGGGCCAAAGCGGCAACTGCACCACATTTGCAAGGACCATCTCACTGGCCCAATGCTTATACGCGGCAGTCTCGGCCTTAGCGAATTCGGTGCGCGTGAACGGCGCGCGCTCGAGTGCGTCGACGTAGGCGCCAAGGTCTCCGTCCGGAATCAGCCCGTCAAACACGAAGACATCGCGGCCTTCGACCTGGGCGTGCCGCGATGGCGCGCGTTCAGTACCCATAAGAAACGACCAACGCGGGTCCTTCGAGCCCGATGCAGATTGCTGCCCGCAAGCTAGCGCCGGTCTGAGCAATCCCAGACAATCCTCGATGATTGACGAGAAATTGATGCAGTGTGTCCGAAACGTCGGCTGTCACAATCGGTCCTTGAGCTGTTCACCAAGCGCCTTCGGGCGATCAGTATAAGTGAGCTTGGGCTGGCACGCCATCAGCTCGAGGCTAATCCAAGCAAAGCTATTCCGGAAGACCTCCAGGAAAGATTTCAACCTTTGCGTCCCTGAGCCAACCTCAAAGCGCCGACGATCGTCGGCAGCAAAAAACCGCAAAAGGCCGCATCCCCGGCCAGGAGTTGCTGCCGCGGTCGAACGCGTCATACTCCACCGTCGCCTCTTGGGAGAACGCGAAGCGATGATCGCCGAAGACCTGCCTCTCGCGCTTGCCCGTCCGGCGGATCCGACCCGTCCCCCTGAGGGCACGCTGCACCGCAGCCTTGATTGGAAAGACGCGTTCTGGGCATCGAGCGGCGTGCCTGCAGGCGTGTTGCTGACGATCGGCGGGATCGCCACGGTTATCGGCCAGCCGAGCTGGGTCGTGTGGATCGCCTCGATCCTGATGGGGTTCGTCCAGTCCTTCGTCTATGCCGAGATCGCCGGGCTCTTTCCGCACAAATCGGGCGGTGCTTCGGTCTATGGCGCGGCGGCGTGGCTGCCCTATAGCAAGTTCGTCGCGCCGGTCTCGGTGTGGTGCAACTGGCTGGCCTGGTCACCGGTGCTGACGCTGGGCACCAGCCTGGGTGCGGGCTATGTGATGGCCAGCCTGTTTGCGCCCGATGCTGCGATCAACCAGTGGCAGATCCCGCTCGTCGACCTCGGGTTCATCCGCCCCGAGCTTAGCCTGCGGATCAACGTCGTTTCGATCATGGCGGCGGGGTTTCTGGTGCTGACTTTCGCGCTTCAGCATCATGGCGCGGCTCGCGCGGCTTATGCGCAAAAGCTCATCGGCGCGGTCTGCCTGGCGCCGCTCATCCTCGTCGGGCTCGTTCCCCTGCTAACCGGCGACCTGCCGACCGATCACCTGTTTCCCCTGCTGCCCCTCGTCCGCGATGCCGCAGGTAACGCCCATTTCGGAACATGGGACGCGTTCGGGCTGACGCTGCTGATGGGTGCGATGTTCGGCGCGGCCTGGTCGACTTATGGTTTCGAGACTGCGGTGTGCTACACGCGCGAGTTCCGCAATCCCGCGCGCGATACGCCCCGCGCGATCTTTGCCTCGGGGCTGCTGTGCATCGTGATCTTCACGCTCGTGCCGCTGGCGTTCCAGGCCTCGCTCGGTCTCGATGGCTTGCTCGACCCGCGCATCTATGACGGTTCGGGCGTGGCGCTGGCGCTGGCGCACATCGTCGGCGGCGGCATAATCGTGACCAATGTGTTCGTCACTATGCTGATCCTGGCGCTGCTGCTGATCGTCATGACCTCGATGATGGGCTCGTCGCGCACGCTTTATCAGGCGTCGGTCGATGGCTGGCTGCCGCGCTACCTGTCGCGGGTCAACCGCCATGGCGCACCAACCGCGGCGATGTGGACCGATCTCGGCTTCAACCTCGTGCTGCTGCTCACCTCTGACTATTTCGCGGTGCTGATGATTTCCAACGTCTGCTACCTGCTGTTCAACTTTCTCAACCTGCAGGCGGGCTGGATTCACCGCATCGACCGGCCCGACAGCGAGCGGCCGTTCCGCTGCCCCACCTGGCTGTTGGCGCTGGGCGCGGGGTTCGGCTTCGTCAATATGGCGTTTCTCGGCGCTGGCGCCGACGTTTGGGGTGCCGGGACATTGCGCAACGGCCTCATCGCTTGCTTGCTGATTGTACCGGTTTTCGTGTTCCGCCATTATGTTCAGGACAAGGGCCGCTTTCCCGGCGAAACACCGGCAGGCGCAGCTGCTCTTGATGAGCCCCGGCCGGGCCGGGCCGGGTGGTGGCCGTGGGTGGCGTTGGCCGGTTGCGCTGGTGTGATCGCCACAAGCCACGCGATGGCGCGGCTGGCCACCGGCTGAGAAACTGTCGCTCCAGCCTTTTTGGGCATCTGATAGCGCAAGGTGCCGGGCCTTATCCGGCCAGTTCGTTCGGGATTGGGGCCAAAGCAGCCGCAGGACGCTCTATTTCCCCGCGGCCCACTCCCCAACCTCCCGCTCCAGCACATCGAGAGGCACGGCCCCGCTGCCCAGCACTTGGTCGTGGAACGCGCGCAGGTCGAATTTCGGGCCAAGCGCCTTTTCGACCCGGGTGCGCAATTCCTTGAGCTTCAGTTCGCCGAGCTTGTAGCCGAGCGCCTGCCCCGGCCATGAGATGTAGCGGTTCACCTCTGCCTCAATGTTTGAATCGGTCAGCGCGGTGTTGTCACGCATGAAGGCGATGGCCTGCGCCTTGGTCCAGCCCTTCGAATGAATGCCGGTATCGACCACCAACCGGCAGGCGCGCCACATTTCGTAGCTGAGCCGCCCCATGTTCTTTTCGGGCGTGTCGTACAGGCCGAGCTCGATGCCAAGGTGCTCGCTGTAGAGGCCCCACCCTTCGGTGTACGCCGTGAAACCCGCAAGGTAGCGGCGGAACTTCGGCATCTCCATTTCCTGTTGCAGCGCGATCTGGTTGTGGTGGCCGGGGACCGCCTCATGTGCGGTCAGGGCAGGAATTTCCCACAAGGGGCGCTGGTCGAGCTTCGACGTGTTGACGTAGTAAAAACCGGCAATGCCCGCAGGCGGTGAGCCAGCGTTGTAATAGGCCGTGGTCGTACCCTCCGCCGTTTCCGCCGGGATCGCGCGGATTCCATAGGGAAGGCGCGGCAGCTTTCCAAACAAGCGCGGCATCAGGCCGTCGATGATCTTGGCCTGTCGCGCGGACGCCGCCAGCAGTTCATCGGGGGTATGCGCGAAATATTTGGGGTTGCCGCGCAGCTCTCGGATGTAGACCAAACGATCGGCAAAGCCCGCGCCGGTCGCCAGCTTGTCCATATCCCCCCGGATGCGGTCGACTTCAGAAAGGCCGATGGCGTGGATCGCGTCGGGGGTGAGGTCGGTCGTCGTGTGGACGCGGACCTGCAGCGCGTAATAGGCGGCGCCCTGCGGCGTCGCCGAAATGCCAACGCTGGTGCGGCATTTGGGTTTGTAATCCTTCAGGTAATAATCGGCGAACTTGCGGTATTCAGGCTCGAGCACGCCTCGAATGAGCGCGGCCGCGCGCGCCTGCATCGCGGTCCAGTCGGCAGCGCTCATCCCGGCGGGCGCTTTGCCGGTGAAGGGCTTGTAGAAGCGCGAGTCCTCGACTTTGGCGGCAATGACGCCGGTGATCGACCGTTCAAACCCGTTGAGCACGGCGCAGGGCTGGGTAAAGCCCCCCACCACCGCGCGCCGGGTGATCGCCAGCGCCTCCGCATTCAGCGCGGCATAAGCGGCAAGGCGCTTCAGATAGCTGTCGTAATCGGCGGGCGCATTGAACGGCGAATTCTCGCCCAACCCTGCGAAATTCTGGTGGAATCCGGCATAGGTGGTGAACAGCATCATCCGCTGGCCAAAGGCATTGCCCTCGACCTGCTCGGTCAGCAGCCGCAGCAGGATGGCCTTGTTGGTGCGCTCGGCACCACTGAGGCCATTGTCAGGGATGGCAGCGAGCTGATTGGCGAAGGCCTCAGCGCGGGTCGCCGAGCGATCGGCCGCCGCCAGCGAAATGTCGCCGATCCGGCCGTCGCCGCGCTTGTCGCCGAGAACTGACGCATAGACCGGGTTTTCATCCATCACCCAGTCCCAGTGCGCGTCGATCAGCGCGGTCAGGTCCGTGGAGGGAGAGGCCGTCGCGGGGGTGGCGAAAGCGAACAGGGAAGCGAGCAGCGCGAGCGCGGCGATAAAGGGCTTGAGCATCGTGACAGGCTAACCCAAAGCCACGGCGAATAAAGGGGGGAATTGCGATAGCCAGTGTCGCCGATAGCAAAGTGCGCATGCCCTCTGCGACGTCGCTGGCGCCCGACAGCTATGAGCGGGTGTTGTCGGCGGCCATCGTCCTGCTCGTTTGCGTCGTGGCGGCGGTGATCAAGGGCCACGCGCACTGGGCCGAGATACCCGTCCCGATTTGGCCCCACCTGTTGACGATTGCCGTCGCGGTCACGCTGACCCGGGTGATGTTGCTGCGCCAGCTCGGCTGGGTCTGGGTGGTCGCGTTTGTTTTCAACCGCGTTCCTGAGCCTCTTCCTCCGCAACGCAAATCACGGCGGGTTCAGCTTTATTCACATCCTGTCGGCATGGACGATGATCCAGCTGCCGATCATCGTGTGGAACGCGCGCGCCCATAATGTGCGGCGTCATCGGACGGGCGTTCGCGCCATGGTGACCGGGGCGTTGCTGATCGCCGGTTTTTTTACCTTTCCGTTCAACCGGCTGCTGGGGCAGTGGCTCTTTGGCTGACGCCGGGGGCACTGTTCCGAACCCTACCCGTAGCGGTCGACAAGCATTTCGAAGACGGATTTGTGCATTGGCCGGAGGAGCTGGGCGCCAAATGCCGAGCCCTTGCGCCAGGCAATCATCGCTGCCATCGGCTCCAAGGTCGGCACCGACAGGAACACGCGGGCGCCGATGGAAAAGTCATAGACGCTGTCGAAGCGAAAGCCGGTCGCCGACAGATCTATAACGTCGATGTCAACGCGGACAGACCCCGCCTCGCGGACCAGCGCGCGGATGGCCACACGGCGCCGTTCCGAAGCGCGCGCTTCGGCCGGGGCTGCTGGCGCAGGGGTGTCTTGGGCGGGCAACACCCCCTCATTATAGAGCGGTTGTACGGTTCAGTGCTCAACATGCTTACCGGATCATTACGGCATCATTTTTGCTGCCATCTTCCCCGAGAGTTCAGGTGCTTGACGCGCGTGGTGCTTGCGCCGCAGGTGGCGACATGTGCTTGCTTTATCGCCTTGATGCACCTGCCAACCAGATTGCGGCAGCCTTCGATGCCGATCCCGGCCCGGACCCGTGGCAGCCAAATTACGTCGCCCCGGGCAAATTCGCGCCCGTGGTGGTGCAAGGGCGCGACAGGCGCATTATAGTGCCACGCATGTGGGGGGTGCCGCCACCGCCCAAGGTCGCGGCGGAGGGCGGACGGCCGGTCCATAATGTCCGCAACCTCGATTCGCCGTTCTGGGTCGGCACATTGCGCCATACCGGTTTTCGCTGTCTGGTCCCCGTCACCAGCTTCATGGAGTGGGGCGGGGTAAAGGGCGCGCGGACGCAGCACTGGTTTTCGGTGCCGTCAGAGCCCGTCTTCGCCTTTGCTGGTATCTGGCGAGACCGCGAAATTGCAAGTTTTGCCTTCCTGACCTGCGACCCGAACCCGATGGTGGGCGCCGTGCATCCCAAGGCGATGCCGGTGATCCTCAACCCCTGGGATTATGACCGCTGGCTCAATGCCGACTGGGCGCAAGCGCGCGGCCTGGTCGACCCCTTCCCTTCGCAGCTCATGGCGCAAAGCCGCCTGCCCGCCGCCGGGGCTCAACCCGTCAGCGGGTAACCCATAGCGACATCGCATCGCTGATAGGTCGCGCCATATCGCGCCATAACGCCGGGGTCGTGCACGAAACCGAGCTTTTCGTAGAGATAGATCGCCGCCGCGCACTTACGGTTGGTCAGCAGGTAAAGTTCGCGCGCGTCCATTGCCTTTGCCCGATCGATGACATGAGCGAGGAGGAATTCGCCCGCCTTTCGGCCGCGCGCGACATCGGTGACGCCCATTTTGGTCAGTTCAAAGCCATGCGCGCCCGTCTTCTTGAGCGCGCAGGTTCCGACAATGCCGACTCCTTGTAGCGCGACGAACAGGATCGCGCCGCCCGTATCGACGATGCGGGCACGCGGATTGTCGAGGACGTCGCGATCGGTAGGCTCCATGACGAACATCGCGTCGATCCACTCGGCATTGATCCGCTTGAATTCGAAAGCGAGGTCATCAGAATATTCGATCAGCGAGAGTGCGGCACTCATGCAGGGTACGTATCGAATGTGCTGGCCTGTGCAAGATGGGTCACGTCATGCCGCGTTATAACGGCCCGGATGCTTGCCCTGGATATCACGGTAAAACGCAAAAGCAGGCGCCATGTCTGCCTCGTAATCGCCCGTCGGGATGATCACTGGGCCAAGGCCCGAGGTACGGGTGGCATAGTCCATAAAGCCGCACACGATCGGCACCCCTGCCCCCAGCGCGATCTGGTAAAAGCCGGTCCGCCACTTGCTGACAGCGCCGCGCGTTCCCTCTGGCGCGATGGTCAACACGAAATCATTGCGCCGGGCGAACTCGTCAACCATCTGCTGCACGGTATCGCGGGCTTTCGCGCGGTCCAGCCGGACCCCGCCGACCTGCCGCATGAACCGGCCCATCGGCCAGCGGAACAGCGATGCCTTGGCCATGAAATGCGTGCGTATGCCGAGCACATGCGTGACACCGAGGAAATTGGGGAAGTCCCAGTTGCTGGTGTGCGGTACGGCAATCAGGACGAAACGTTGCGGCTCCGGCACGATGCCGACTGACGTCCACCCGCCATAACGGTAAAGCGCTATCAGCAGCCGGCGCACAGCACGCGCAGCAAGGCCGGGTGCCTCGTCCACGGGTTCGACCCGGCTCACCGCTTGCGGACGAATTCGGCTCGCAGAACGAGCCCCTTGATGCCTTCATGGCGGCAGTCAATTTCCTGCGCGTCGCCCGTCAGCCGGATCGACTTGATCAGCGTCCCGCGCTTCAGCGTCTGGCCCGCGCCTTTCACAGTCAGGTCCTTGATGAGGGTCACCTGATCTCCGTCGGCAAGCGGATTGCCGACCGCATCGCGGACTTCGACGGTATCGTCGCGCGTCGCCGTGACGATTTCGCTGGCGGGCAACCATTCGCCGCTCAGCTCGTCGTAGACATAATCTTCGCCGGACATGCCCCCATCTGTCCTTTACTTGATCGTCACAAGGCCCGAGCTACCAGACTTGCTCGACGGATTGGAAGCGTTTGTTTTCGGGGGTTTCTCAGCCTTTGGCTTGCGGACTTCCTTGTTCGATTTCTTCTGGCTTTTGGCCATCGGGCTTCTCCTCTGAACAAGGTGGTAGGGCATTCGGCGCGCTTTGGCGAGTTACTCTGTGGCACCTGCAAACAGCCACTCCGAGCCTGGGTATCGCCAACGTCTTGTAATCCCACTATGAGTGCGCCAGCATGGTTACTCAGGCACTGTGCTTGACTGTATTCGAGCGAAAATTTCGTAAGGGAGGAATAACAAATGGCTGAAAAGAAACCGAATGCGCTGATGACGCCCGTTAAGGTTTCGGCCGATCTTGCCGCGATCACCGGAGAGGGTCCGATGCCGCGCAGCCAGATCACGTCGAAGGTCTGGGAGTATATCAAGAAGCATGACCTGCAGGACGCCAAGGACAAGCGCACCATCAATCCGGACGCAATGCTGGGCAATGTCATTGGCACGGCGCCGATCTCGATGTTCAAGATGACGGCTGCGGTCAGCAAGCACATCGGCTGAGTTCAAGACAGACGGCGCGGTGGCGGGGCCAAGCCCCTGCCACCGCCGACCGTCTACGAACCTATGCGTCGGCGAAAGGGCCAGTCGCTAAGCCCGGCACTCCACAGCGCCCACCAGACGATAACCGGCTGCAGCGCGAGGCGCGGGCCGTGATACCACCAGCTCAATGTTGTCCCGCCCAGCGCAATGTTGTTGACGGCGTGGTTGATGTTGGCCGGAAAAACACAGATCGCATAGGCCGCAAAGGCAATCCCCGCGGCCCGGCGGAGCGACGGTACGAACAGCAGCGCGAGCGCGCCGATGATCTCGCAGATCCCCGTGGCGACGACCGCCTGATGCGCGAAAGGGACCCAGCCCGGCGTGATCCGTTCGAAACCGGCGGGGACGGCAACATGGGCAATGCCGGCGACCAGATACGCAAGTGCAAGGACGAGCCGCGCGACAGATCGCACGGTTTCATAATGCCCCGGGGGGTCAGAGGCCCGGATGGCGCCGCGCGATCATATCGAAGACCGCCGGGTGCAGTGGCTGGATGAACTTGCAGCCGAAACCGGATTTGTCACGCCAGGCAACAATCGCCTCCATCGCCGAAAAGCTGGGCAACGTCAGATAGACACGCGCGCCTTCGGGGATGTTGTAGATGCAATCGATCCGAAAACCCGTGCGCGACAGGTCCTGCACTTCGACCTCGAGGCGCGAGCCCCCATGCTCACGCAAATGCGCCGGGATGACCACATTCTTGCGAAGTGCACGGCGACCGTCAATCTCAGATGAGGTGGGCTGGCGCATAAACTCTTCGATAGCAAACTCTGTACGGTTGGCCAACGATAGTGATTGCTTCGGCACCGGGACCACCTATTTATATGGGTGTAAATAAGGGGTGAAGATATGGCGCGCGCTGACAGGTTCGAGGCGAATCCACATTGGCTGCCCCTTCAGCCGGCAAAGAGCCTCGATCATATTCCTGGCGAAGACGGCTGGATGCCGATCCTCGGCACAACGCTCAAGCTGCTTGCCGATCCGCCGGGCTATGTGCGTCGGATGCATGCGAAATATGGTCCCGTTTATCGGCACAAGAGCTTTGGCGGGCGCAATGTCACCTTACTTGGCCCCGATGCAAACGAGCTTGTGCTGTTCGACCGCGACAAGGTCTTTTCTTCGGAACAGGGCTGGGGCCCGATGCTCAACCTGCTTTTTCCCCGCGGGCTGATGCTGATGGATTTCGAAAAGCATCGTGTACACCGCCGGACGCTGTCGGTCGCGTTCAAGCCAGAACCGATGAAGCTGTATGCCGAGGCGCTGAACGAGGGGATTCGCGCGCGGGTTGCGCAATGGTCGGGAAAGAGTTTCGCCTTTTACCCCGCGGTCAAGGAGCTGACCCTCGATCTGGCGGCAACGTCGTTCCTCGGGATCCCGTTCGGATCCGAAGCGGCAAAGATCAATCAGGCGTTCGTTGACATGGTGCAGGCGTCGATTGCCGTCATCCGAGCGCCGATCCCGGGCACCGCGATGGGACGCGGCGTCGCAGGGCGGAAATACCTCGTCGAGTATTTCGGGGCCGAAGTGCCCAAACGGCGTGCGGGCGATGCCGCAGACATGTTCTCACAGATTTGTCGTGCAACGCATGAGGACGGGTCGCAGCTTTCGATCGACGAAATCGTCGATCACATGAATTTCCTGATGATGGCAGCGCACGACACAATCACCTCATCGGCGACATCGCTGATGATGCTGCTCGGGCGCAGTCCCGAATGGCAGGACAAGCTGCGCGAAGAAATGGCTGGGCTTGGCGTCAACGGCGAAGACCTGCCCTACGACCGGCTGAACGACCTCGTTCTCGCAGACTATGCCTTCAAGGAATCGATGCGGATGATGCCGCCCGTTCCGTCGATTCCCCGCCGTGCGATCAAGGATTTCGAGTTCCGGGGTCACAAGTTTCCCAAGGGCACGTTCGTGGGCATCAACACCCACTTCGTCCATCACATGGCAGAACACTGGCCAGAACCCGAAAAGTTCAACCCTTTACGCTTTTCGCCCGAGGAATCGAGCGGACGGCACAAATATGCCTGGGCCCCGTTCGGCGGGGGCGCGCATATGTGCCTGGGACTGCATTTTGCCTATATGCAGGTAAAGATCCTGCTGTGGCACATGCTGCGCACGCACCGGATCGACGTTGCCTCGACTTCGGGCGTCGAGTGGCAGGCCTGGCCGATCCCCAAGCCCCGAGACGGCCTTCCCATCAGCTTTGGTCGACTCTGACGCGTTTCGAGTTTCTTCATCATTTGCCGGTATGCGAAGGTATCGATCAAATGGGGAGATCGTATCTGTGACGACAAATGCCAAAGCAACGCTGCCGGATGACCGTGGCTCGAGGCGCACTGAAATCCGCCTGCCAGCCACGATCGAAGCAGGTCCGGGGCGCAACTTTCATGTCAGCGTACACAACGTCTCGGCGCATGGCTTCATGGCCGAGCTTGATGCGCAACTGGTGCCGGGCCGTCCCGTCTCAGTGAGCATGGCAGGTCTCGACCGCACGGCGGCCCGCGTGGCCTGGCATCGTGAAGGGCAGGTCGGGATCGCCTTCGTCGAACCTTTGACCTACGACCAGATCAACAACATCTTCTGAACGCACAAACGGGCGCAATGTTGGCGCGGATCTGCTAGGTGTGGATCATGAGACGCCTTACAGCCGCACTGATCATGGCCATGCTTTCTGGTTGCGGCGGATCGCCGTCGGCACGGTCGAACAGCAACGATGTCGATCCGGCCATAACGTCGGCGCTTGCCGATCCGCTGATGGCGGATCCGCATCTTGACGGGCGGTCTAACACGGGTGCGCTGCGCCCGGCCGACCTGCCCTATCAGGCAATGGTTCCCACCGGCGCGCCCGATCCCTTAAGCGGCGATGCAGCGCCGACGCTCTTTGCCCGCGCGAGGCCTTTGCTCGGCAAGACCTTTGGCGGATGCGATTTCGGCATACGCTACAGTTATGGCTGGGCAGCGCGGCTGTCGCCGGACCTCATTTTACCGTCCCAAGCGCGTGTCGCCGAGGCCGCGGGAAGCGATGCGACCGGCTGCGCGCTTCGCCTTATTGCCTATTCGACGCCAATCGGCCCCGAGGCGACGGCAGACGTCTATCGGCGGGTGGCTAAAGCGGGCGGCTATACGCTGAGCGAACGCAAGCTGGGGCCGGCAACGGTGATCAGCGCCACGCGCGACCCTGACGGTGCGGCCTTTGTCGTCAGCGTCACCGCACCCGACGGCGGCAGTGCCGTCGATCTGATAAGCAACCGGGGCCGCTAGCCGCGCGGGCCGCCACGCGCTACGGCGGGCGCATGAACGGTATTATTTCAGTCATGCTCGGCGGCGCCGTTGGCGCAGGCGCGCGCTATTTGGTCAGCAGCGCTTTCCTGCGCGCAGCAGGACCGGGCTTCCCCTGGGGAACGCTTGCGATCAACCTGATCGGCGGCTTGCTCATGGGGCTGCTTTTCGGCGTCCTGGCACGCACGAGCAACGGCCACGAACAGGCCCGACTGCTGCTAGGCGTCGGCGTCCTTGGCGGGTTCACCACCTTTTCGGCGTTCGGGCTCGAAACCTGGCTGATGATCGAACGTGGCCAGACGACCATCGGTTTGGCCTATGTCGCGGCCTCGGTCGTGGGCGCGGTTGCGCTGACCGGCGTCGGCCTCATGCTGGCGCGCAGCGCATGAGCAAGGCCTCCGAAAGCGTCCGCCAGTTCACTGTCGGCTATGACGACGATGGGATCCGGCTGGACCGCTGGTTCCAGCGCCATTTGCCCGAAGCGAACTTCAACATCGTCTCACGCTGGGCGCGGACCGGGCAATTGCGGCTTGATGGCGCACGCGCGACGCCGGGGGACAGAGTCGCGACCGGACAAGTCATCCGCGTCCCGCCCGCCGATGGCGCGGCGCAGACCGAGCGTGCGCAAAAGCCCAAACGGCTGGTCAATCCGCTGAGCGCCGACCAGACCGAATTCGCGCAAAGCCTGGTCATCCATCGCGATGCGCAGGCCTTGGTACTCAACAAGCCGCCGGGGCTGGCCACTCAGGGCGGGACCGGCACGACCGAGCATGTCGACGGCCTGCTCGACGCGCTGATGTTCGAGGCAGAGGGGCGACCCAAGCTCGTCCATCGGCTCGACAAGGATACATCGGGCGCGCTGCTGGTCGCGCGGTCGTCGCGCGCCGCGGCACATTTCGCCAAGGCGTTTTCCAGCCGCACCGCGCGCAAGGTCTATTGGGCGATCGTGGTGGGCATCCCGGAAGTCAACGACGGCTGGATCGACCTGCCGATTGGCAAGCAGCCGGGCACGGGCGGCGAAAAAATGCACGTCGACGAGAAAGAGGGGTCACCGGCGCGCACCCGGTACCGCGTGGTCGACCGCGTCGGCAACCGCGCGGCCTGGGTCGAGTTGCAACCGCACACTGGCCGCACGCATCAACTGCGCGTCCACATGGCCGCCATCGGTCATCCCATTGTCGGCGACGGCAAGTACGGCGGCAAGGAAGCGTTCCTGACCGGCACGATCAGCCGCAAGATGCACCTTCATGCGCGGCGCATCCGCGTCGATCACCCGGATGGCGGCCAGATCGACATGCGCGCCGAACTGCCCGAACATTTTGCAGCGACCATGATCGACCTGGGCTTCACGATCGCCCACGGCGAGGCCCTGCCGCTCGACGAAGTGAAGTTTTCGGAAACGCCAGAGGGCAAGAAGCGCCTGGCATCGAACATCGCCAAGGCCGCGCGCAAGGAACGCAAGGGCGAGCGCCGGTCGCGCGGGCAGAGCCGGCCGAAGTAGCGCTGCCATGCACCCGAACCCGAAATTCAGGATGGACGATGCCGCGGCGCTGCGCGCAACAGTTCTCGAAATCGGCGTCGTCCACCTGTTTGCGATGACGCCGGACGGCCCGATGGTTGCCCATGCGCCGGTCACGCCGACGCCCGAGGGCAATTTCCGCTTTCATCTAGCCCGCGGCAACCGGATCGCGGCACATCTCGACGGAGCAACGGTACTGGCAAGCGCGATGGGGCCGAACGGCTATATCAGCCCCGACTGGTATGCCGAGCCGCATAATCAGGTGCCGACGTGGAACTATGTTTCGGTCGAAATCGAAGGCGTCTGTGCCGAACTCGACCAAGAGGCGCTGAGGCGCCAGGTCGACGCGCTGTCGGCCCTGCATGAGGCGCGGCTGCTGCCCAAGCGACCCTGGACCATGGCCAAGGTAGAAGACGGGCACCGCGACCGGATGCTGGCGGCGCTGCGCTGCTTCGAACTGCGCGTCGCCGATATCCGGGGTAATCGCAAGCTGAGCCAGAACAAGAGCGATGCCGACCGGGCGGGAGTGGTGGCGGCACTCGGCGACACCGATCTGTCGCGGACGATGACGTCATGATCCGGCTTGCCGTGTTCGACTGCGACGGCACGCTGATCGACAGCCAGGCCAATATCTGCCTCGCGATGGAGGAAGCCTTTGCCCAATCCGGCATCGTCGCACCCACGCGCGCCAGCATTCGCCGTATCGTGGGGCTGAGCCTTGTCGAAGCGGTCGCAGCCCTGCTGCCCGATGCCGAGGACGCGCTGCACGCCCACGTCGCGGCCGATTACAAGCGCGCCTTTCAGGGGATGCGCGCGCGCGGGCAGGTCGACGAGCCGCTGTTCGAAGGGATCGCCGAACTGCTCGACGCGTTGCGCGACGGTGGATGGCTGCTGGGCGTGGCGACCGGCAAATCGGACCGAGGCCTTGCCCATGTGCTCGATCATCACGGGCTGACCGGTCATTTTGTCTCGCTGCAGACTGCCGACCGCCACCCGTCGAAGCCGCACCCGTCGATGCTGCAGACGGCCATGGCCGAAGCGGGCGCCGATCCCTTAGATACCGTCGTGATCGGCGACACCAGCTTCGACATCGCGATGGCGCTCAATGCAAGGACGCGAGCGGTGGGCGTCACCTGGGGCTATCACGACAGTGCCGATCTGGTCCGTGCGGGTGCGCACGCGATTGCGCGCCGCCCCGCCGATCTGGTCGCATTGCTGGAGGTTGCATGAACGAGGACCTGGCGAAGAAGCGCTTTTTCACGCTCACGGCGTTGCGGTTCGGCGGCGTCATGCTGGCCTTCGTCGGCATCTCGATCATGGCAAAACGCTGGATCGAGCCTGCCGAGATTGTCGGCGTTATGGTGCTGGCCCTGGCAATGATCGACGTGCTGATCGTGCCGACCATCCTGATCCGGCGCTGGCGCAGCGAGCGGTGAAGCGCTTCTGGAGCGACGTCACGGTCGAGGGCGGCGCAATCCTGCTCGACGGGCGCGCGGTTCGGACACCAGCGCGGGCGCCGCTGACGTTGCCGACGACCGCCCTCGCCGAGGCGGTAGCAAACGAATGGCGCGCCGTCGGCGAAAAAATCGACCCGCGCGCGATGCCGCTGACCGGATTCAGCAACGCCGCCATCGACAAGGTCAGGCCCAATACCGCGAGCTTCGTGGCCGGGCTTGCGACCTATGGCGAGACAGACCTACTTTGTTATCGCGCCGAGAACCCGCCCGAACTTGCGGCGCGCCAGGCTGATTTCTGGGATCCGCTGCTCGACTGGGCGCGCAAGCGGTATGACATCGCCTTTGTTGTCACGGCGGGGATCGTCCACCGTGCACAACCGCCGGAAACTTTGGCTCGGCTGTCGACCGCCATCATCACACGTAGCGCTTTCGAGCTGGCGGCGCTGTCCCCTGTCATCAGTATCGGCGGATCGCTCGTCGTCGCGCTGATGCTCGCGGAAGGCGCGATTGCGGCTGATGCAGCGTTCGATGCCACGCACCTCGACGAGCTTTGGCAGGCCGAGTTGTGGGGCGAGGAATGGATGGCGGCCGACGCGCGCGCTTTGCGCCGCGCCGACTTCGTCAATTCGGCGCGAATGCTGGCGCTGCTTGGCGCGGCATGAAGAAGCGCAGCAGCACGAAAGCACCCAGCGCGAACGCCACGAATTCCTGAACGCCGAGGAAAATCCACCAGTCCCAGGGCAGGTAGAAATTATAGACCGGCAGTGACAGGATAAAATAGAGGACAGTTGCGACTGCAAAGAGCGCCGTCGTCCGCATCCGGCTGGCGAAATCGGGCAACCGGCGGACGGCAATGCCGACGAGCAGCATCGTTACGATCGACAGGACGAGCCCTATCGCCAACGCGATGGTGTTCATCGGCGGAAAACCGTGCGTGTTGAAATGGATGAGTGCCACCGGCCCCTTGCCGAGAAGGACCGTACCCGAGGCAGTTTCAGGTGAGGGAATGAAATAGGTGCCGCTGCCCGTTTCGGTCAGACCGCTGGCAAGCGCGGCCTGGACCTGCGCGGTCTGGGTGTCGCCCAGGTTCTTGAACGCAAGCGCCCCGAGCGGTGACACCCAGGCAATGGCACCGACGATGAACTGGACAAGGCCGGCGACGAGGCTGCCGATGAAGATGCGGAACATGGCGTGTCTCCCTGATGACGGGGAGTCTAACGCTCAGCCATGGCGCGTCAAACTCCGCACGAAGCCGATCAGGCTGGTCTGGCGGCTGCGCTTCAGGCGTTCCGACTCGAGGATCGAGGCGACGTCGTGGAAACACTGTTCGACATCGTCGTTGACCAGCACATAGTCATAGCCATCCCAATGGCTGATTTCATTGGCCGCACGGGCCATGCGTGCTTCAATCACCGCATCGCTGTCGGTACCGCGCGACCGCAGGCGGCGTTCGAGTTCGTTGAGCGACGGCGGGAAGATAAACGTGCGCACAACGTCGCCACCGGCCTGCTGGAACAATTGCTGGGCGCCCTGCCAGTCGATGTCGAACAGCACATCGCACCCACGCGCGAGCATTTCCTCCACCGGCGCACGGGGTGTCCCGTAGCGATGACCGAAGACATGTGCCCATTCGAGAAATTCATGGTCAGCGACCATTTCCCTGAAACGGTCGAGCGTCACGAAATGATAATCGACACCATCGACTTCGCCCGGGCGCATCGGGCGCGTCGTCGCCGAAACCGACATCGCCAGATTGGCGTCAGAGGCGAGCAGCTTGCGCGCAATCGTCGACTTGCCGGCGCCCGAGGGGGAGGAAAGGACAAAAAGGAGTCCACGGCGGGTGAACGGCAGGGTCGCGGGCATGGCCGCTCATGCCGCCCTGCGGGCGGGGCGTCAACGCGCTGCTGCTATCTCAGCATGCTTGGGGCAGATGGTTTGGCGGCTGCATCGGCATAATTCGTCGACCAGGGCCCAACAGCGGTGCCAATGATGATCGTGTCGATGACGGCGCCGTCAAAGTGGCGCGCGCGGCGAAGACGCGTGCCGTCGTCGCCGTCCGAACTGTCGATCGCGCTGCCTATCGCCGCATCGATAATTGCACTCAAGCTCACGAAAACTCTCCTGCAAATGTCGGGAGCACCAAGAACTATCGCGGCGAAGGTTGTGCCTGCGAACCGATCATGGTTTCTGGCCGGACGAGCCGGTCGAAAGTTGCGGCGTCGACAAGCCCGAGCGCCAGCGCCGCCTCACGCAAGGTCGTGCCGTCGTGGTGGGCCTGCTTCGCGATTTTCGCCGCGTTGTCGTACCCGATCTCCGGCGCGAGCGCGGTGATGAGCATCAACGAACGACCGACGAGCTCTTCGATCCGTGCGCGGTTGGGTTCGATCCCCTCGACGCAACGCTCGGCAAAACTGGCCATGCCGGTGGCAAGCAGGTCGATCGACCGCAGGACATTGGCGCCGATGAGCGGCTTGAACACGTTGAGTTCGAAATGTCCCTGCATGCCGCCGACCGTGACGGCGACATGACTGCCCATCACCTGCGCGGCTACCATCGTCAGCATTTCGCACTGGGTCGGGTTGACCTTCCCCGGCATGATCGAACTGCCGGGCTCATTTTCGGGAAGGCTGAGTTCACCCAGGCCCGAGCGGGGACCGGACCCGAGCAGCCGGATATCGTTGGCGATCTTGGTCAGCGCGACGGCCAGCGTGTTGAGGCAGCCCGACAACTGGACCAGCGCCTCGTTGCCGGCGAGGGCCGCAAAAGGGTTGGGCGCGGGGCGGAAGGGCAGGTTGGTGAGACCGGAAATTTCCCGCGCCATGTCCCGGGCAAAGCCGCCGGGCGCATTCAGCCCGGTACCGACGGCGGTAGCCCCCTGCGCGAGTTCCAGGCAGTCGTCGAGCGCGGCGTCGATCCGCATGCGGCACGCCTGCAATTGCGCCACATAACCCGAGAATTCCTGCCCGAGGGTGAGGGGGGTCGCGTCCTGCAGATGCGTTCGACCGATCTTGACGATGCTGTGCCAGGCCAGGCTCTTGTTGTTGAGCGCGTCGCCAAGGACGTCGATGGCGGGGAGCAATCTGGCAATGACGGCCCGGACCGCGGCGATGTGCAAGGCGGTCGGAAAACTGTCGTTCGAGGATTGCGACATGTTGACGTGATCGTTCGGGTGAACCGGCGTCTTGCCGCCGCGCGAGCCGGCCAGCGCTTCGTTAGCGAGGCCCGCCACCACTTCGTTGACGTTCATGTTCGACTGGGTGCCGCTGCCGGTCTGCCAGATGACGAGCGGGAACTGGTCGTCGTACGCGCCTGCCGCGACCGCCGCGGCTGCCGACTCGATGGCATCGGCCAGATTTGCACCCAGGCCATGTTGCCGGTTCACGCGCGCCGCAGCTTGTTTGACGATGGCGAGTCCGTGGACGATGTCGACCGGCATCCGCTCGCGATCGCCGAACGGAAAATTGTCAATGCTCCGCTGCGTCTGCGCGCCCCAATACGCGTCGGCAGGAACCTGAATGGCGCCAAAGCTGTCGGTTTCGGTGCGGGTCATCTGCCCTCCCGGCGTTACTTTTTTCTTTTGAAGTCCACCGCGACGACGTTCGATCCATCCTCGATCGGCTCAGCAATCGGGCCGTCGTTCTGCGCTGCATCGTGCTCGGCCGGGCCTTCGCTGTCGCCGGCAACCTGGAAGTGCAGGGCGAAATCGACCGCGGGATCGACGAAGGCGGTGACCGCCACGAACGGGATATACAGGCGCGCCGGGATGCCGTTGAAGGTCAGCCCGACCTCGAATGCATCGTCATGGACCTTAAGGTCCCAAAACTTGTTTTGCAGGACGATCGTCATTTCGTCAGGGAAGCGCGCGACAAGATGCTGCGGGATGTCGACACCGGCGGCACCCGTCTTGAAAGTGATGTAAAAATGATGCGCGCCAGGCAGCATGTCCGAATGGCCGATTTGTCCCAGCACGCGCCCGACGACCGCGCGCAGGGCCTCCTGCACGATTTCGTCATAGGGAATCAGGCTATCGGGTTGATGGTCGCTCATCTTCGCGTTGGTGGACGGCGCGCGGGCAACGGTCAAGGTGCGTTGCGCTGGCACCGAAGCCGACTATAGGCAGCCCATCATGCGAACAGGCACGGTTCATCGCGCAACGGCGGAAACGAGCATCGACGTGCAGGTCGATCTCGACGGCTCGGGCGCGTACGCTATTTCAACTGGCATTGGCTTTTTCGACCATATGCTCGAACAGCTGTCGCGCCATTCGCTGATCGACCTCGACGTGAAGACGGTCGGCGACCTGCATATCGACCAGCATCACACCGTCGAGGACACGGGCCTCGCCATCGGCGAAGCCATTGCGCAGGCGCTGGGCGAAAAACGCGGCATACGCCGCTATGCCGATGCGCTCAGCCCGATGGACGAGACGCTGACCCGCGTCGCGCTCGACATCTCGGGGCGGCCGTTCCTCGTCTGGAAAGCCGAATTCTCGCAAAAGCGGCTGGGCGAAATGGATACCGAGATGTTCGAGCATTTCTTCCACTCGTTCGCGCAGACCGCGGGGCTGACTCTGCACGTTGAGACACTGTACGGGTCGAACAATCACCATATCGCCGAAAGCGCGTTTAAGGGGCTGGCACGCGCGCTGCGCGAAGCGGTCGAGATCGACCCGCGCAAGGCAGGCAATATTCCTTCGACCAAAGGCGTGCTGTGACCCGCCCCGCCCCAGAGGCGGGGCGAGGGCCTCGATGAGTGGGGTCGCGCTGATCGATTATGGCGCAGGCAATCTTCAGTCGGTCCTCAATGCGCTAAAGGCAGCCGGGGCCAGCGACATTTCGGTCACGGCGGATCCAGCGGAAGTCATGACGGGCAAGCGCATCGTGCTGCCAGGCGTTGGTGCCTTTGCGCATTGCATGGGGGCGCTGTCGGCGATTCCCGGCATGGTCGAGGAGTTGACCGAGAGCGTCATCGTGCGCGGTCGGCCGTTCCTCGGGATCTGCGTCGGCATGCAGTTGATGGCCGATGAAGGTCATGAGCACGGCGTGACCAAAGGGCTGGGCTGGGTACGGGGTCATGTCGCGCCGATGGCGGTGACGCCCGGCCTCAAGATACCTCACATGGGCTGGAACGATGTCGTACCGACGCACGCGCATCCGCTCATCGAGCCGGGCGAGGCGTATTTCCTGCACGGTTACGCCTTCGAAGGGGGCGACGTGCTGGCCACGACCGATCACGGCGGCCGCGTCGTGGCTGCGATAGGGCGGGATAATATGGCGGGGGTGCAGTTCCATCCCGAAAAGAGCCAGGCCTACGGGATTGCGACGCTCAAACGCTTTTTGAAGTGGCGGCCATGACCCTTATCGTTTTCCCCGCCATCGACCTGAAAGGTGGTCAGGTCGTGCGCCTGGCCGAGGGCGATATGGACCGTGCGACGGTCTACGGCGACGATCCCGCCGCGCAGGCGATGCGGTTTGCCGATGCCGGCGCTGAACATCTCCACGTCGTCGACCTCGATGGTGCCTTTGCGGGCCGCGCCGTCAATAGCGATGCGGTTGCGTCGATCGTCGAGACTTTTCCCGGCCATGTGCAGGTCGGCGGCGGCATCCGCACGATGGCAGCCGTCGAGGGCTGGTTCGAGCGCGGCGTAGCGCGAATCGTGATAGGTACCGCGGCACTGACCGACCCGGAGCTGGTTCGCGGTGCGGCATCCGCGTTCCCGGGTGGCATCGTCGTCGGCGTCGATGCGCGAGATGGCTTTGTTGCGACACAGGGCTGGGCGGACGTTTCCAACGTGCCGGTGCTCGATCTGGCCCGCCGTTTCGAGGACGCGGGCGTCGCCGCACTGCTGTTCACCGATGTCGGCCGCGACGGGATGTTGAAAGGGTGCAACGTACAGGCGACCGTCGACCTGGCGCGGGCAACCGAAATTCCAGTGATCGCAAGCGGCGGTGTTGCGGGGATCGCCGACATCCGGATGCTCAGCCTGTTCGCCAAGGACGGTATCGAAGGCGTGATTACGGGGCGCGCGCTATACGACGGACGGCTCGATCTGGCGGCAGCGCTCGCGGTGGCTGCGGCAGCGTGACCGTCCGCGTCCGCGTCATCCCATGTCTCGACGTCCAGAACGGGCGCGTCGTGAAGGGTGTCAACTTCGTCGAGCTGCGCGATGCGGGCGATCCTGTGGAAGCGGCGCGGGCCTATGACGCCGCGGGCGCGGACGAGCTGTGCTTCCTCGATATCGGCGCCAGTCACGAGGGGCGCGACACGATCATCGACGTCGTGCGGCGCACCGCCGAAGTTAGTTTCATGCCGCTGACCGTCGGCGGTGGCGTCCGCAGTGCCGACGATGCGCGCGCGCTGTTGCTCGCGGGGGCAGACAAGGTCGCGGTCAATTCTGCTGCCGTCGCGCGGCCCGAACTGGTTGCCGATATCGCGGCGCGCTTCGGCAGCCAGTGCGTCGTCGCCTCGGTCGACGCAAGGCGCGTGGATGACCATTGGGAAGTCTTCACCCACGGCGGCAGGCACGCCACCGGCATCGACGCGGTCGCGCACGCCCTGCGCCTCGTCGAACTCGGCGCGGGCGAATTGCTTGTCACCTCGATGGACCGCGACGGGACGAAGATCGGCTATGACCTCGACCTGACCCGCACGATTGCCGATGCCGTCGCGGTGCCGGTGATCGCCTCGGGCGGCGTCGGTACGCTCGATCATCTTGTCGCGGGCGTGCGCGACGGGCATGCAAATGCAGTGCTCGCCGCCTCCATTTTCCATTTCGGTGAAGCCAGCATCGGCGACGCCCACCGCGCGCTGCAAGCCGCCGGATTGTCCGTTCGTAACGCCTTGTAAATCGTCCCGAATTGGGTCCGTTCACGACCATAAAGCGGCTATATGGCGGCGCAGCATTCTGGCAGAAGCTGTGCCAAGCCTGTCGGAGTTGCTGTCTTGTTCGCTCGCGTCATCGCCGTCTCCCTGATCCTGCTGGCAGCGTCACCGGCGTTCGCCCAGAGCGGCGGCGCGCAGATTCCCGAGCCAGGCGATGCCGCCCTGTTCATCGTGGCGGTGGTCGGCCTGATCATCGGGCGGCACGTCTCGCGCCGCGCCCCGCGCCATGACGACGACACCCAAGTCTAGACGACGGGCTTGACCGCGCGCCCCTGCCGCCGCTTAACGGTAGCGTGACCGACACGCTTTCCAACCTTGCCGCGACAATCGCCGCTCGTCGCGGGACCGACCCGGCATCATCTTATGTCGCAAAACTGCTCGCCGCCGGGCCGCCGCTTGCCGCCCGCAAACTGGGCGAGGAGGCAGTCGAGACCGTTGTCGCCGCACTTTCCGGTGATGCCGCCGCACTGACAGGCGAAGCCGCGGACCTGCTGTTCCACCTGCTGGTCCTGCTCGAGGCGCGCGGCGTGCCGTTCGCTAAGGTGCTTGCCGAACTCGACCGGCGCGAGGGTGTGTCGGGAATTACCGAAAAGGCAGCACGAAAGCCCTGACCATGCCCATCGACGCCACTGACCCCTATGACGACCAGAACATTTTTGCGAAAATCCTGCGCGGCGAGATCCCGAACCGGACCGTTTATGAAGACGAATTCGCGCTCGCTTTTCACGACATCAATCCGCAGGCGCCGGTCCACATATTGGTGATCCCCAAGGGGCGCTATGTGTCATGGGACGATTTCGCGGCCAGGGCACCGGACACCGAGATAGCTGGATTCGTGCGCGCCATAGGCAAAGTCGCGCGCGACGCGGGGCTTGTCGCGCCAGGGTACCGCTTGCTCGCCAATATCGGGCAGCACGGCCACCAGGAAGTGCCGCACCTGCACGCACACATCTTTGGCGGGCGGCAATTCGGGGCGATGCTGCCGCGCTGAGGGGCGCAATAGGCGCTTGCGCCCTCGCGAAAGCCGGTTAGGTTCGGCGCCAAATGAGAAATACAAGGGGCTTTTGATGATTTTCGACCGCGTTAAGTCGCTCGATGCCATATTGGCGACGGCAGAAAAAAAGTCGCTCACTCGGTCGCTCGGCGCGTTTCAGTTGACCATGCTGGGCGTCGGTGCGGTGATCGGCACCGGCATATTCGTCCTGACTGCAGAGGCCGCGCAAAAAGCTGGCCCCGGCATGATGATCAGTTTCATCATCGCTGGTTTCGTCTGTGCGTTCGCCGCTTTGTGCTACGCCGAAATGGCATCGATGGTGCCGGTATCGGGATCAGCCTATACCTATAGCTATGCAGTGATGGGCGAGCTGATCGCATGGATGGTCGGCTGGGCGCTGATCTTGGAATATGCAGTGGCCGCCGGCGCCGTGTCCGTCGGCTGGTCAGGCTATGTCGTCGGATTGATCGAAAATGCAGCGGGGATAGACATCCCGAATATGCTGGTCCGCGGCCCATTCGACGGTGGCCTGATCAACCTGCCGGCGATGCTCATCGCAGGGCTCGTGACGTGGTTGTTGGTGATCGGCACGCGTGAAAGTGCCAGCGTCAACGCCGTATTGGTCGCGATCAAAGTCACCGCCCTCACCCTCTTCATCATCCTCGCGGTACCCGTGATGAAGATGCACAACTTCGACCCTTTTGCGCCGCTCGGCTTTGGCGGCATCGGCGCGGCTGCGGCGTCGATCTTCTTTGCCTATGTGGGCTTTGATGCCGTATCCACTGCGGCCGAGGAAACCAAGAATCCGCAGCGCAACATGCCGATCGGTCTCATCGGCTCGCTCGGCATTTGTACGATTTTCTATCTGCTTGTTGCTGCCGGTGTCATCGGTTCGGTCGGCGCCCAGCCCGTGATGGGCGCAAGCGGGGCGGGCCTTGAGCCCGGCAGCCCCGAACTGGCGGCACAATGTGCCGCGATAAGCGACCAGGCGGTGGTCTGCTCGAAGGAGGCGTTGGCCTGGACGTTACGTGAGATCGGCTGGCCGCAGATCGGTAACCTCATCGGTCTGGCGGCGGGCCTCGCCCTGCCTTCGGTCATCCTGATGATGATGTTCGGTCAAACCCGCATCTTCTTCGTGATGAGCCGCGATGGTTTGCTGCCGGCAGCGTTTTCCAAAATCCATCCGAAGTACAAGACGCCTCATGTCATCACGCTGATCACCGGGGTGTTCGTGGCGCTCTTTGCGGCTTTCTTCCCGGTAGGGTTGCTGGCAAATGTGTCAAATTCGGGCACGCTGTTCGCCTTTGCCGCCGTCTCGATCGCGGTCATGGTGATCCGTAAATCCGATCCGGATCGGCATCGGCCCTTCCGCACGCCGGCGGTGATGATCACAGCGCCGCTCGCGATCTTTGGTTGCCTCTATCTCTTCTACAAGCTCGACCCAAAGAGCCAGGCGCTGTTCGCGATCTGGGCAGTAATCGGCTTGGTGGTCTACTTCGCTTACAGCCGCAGCCGCAGCCATGTCGGGCGTGGCCTCGACGAAGTGCACGAACTCGACGCCGACTTGCCGCCGTCGTCGGTTCCGCCGATCGCCTGACGGCTGAGCCTAGTTCAGCCGCAAATCGACCAGCGCCCTGAGGTCCGCCTCGGGGCGCGGGCCATAGTGGCTGATCACTTCAGCGGCGCAGATCGCCCCCATTGTCAGGCTGTCCTTCAGACTGCGGCCCTCGGCCTGGCCAGCCAGGAAACCGGCGGCGAACAGGTCGCCGGCGCCCGTAGTGTCCACCACTTTGTCGATTGGTTCGGCGGCGACGCGCGCATGCTCACCGCCCGAATGCGCTTCGGCGCCGTTGGCGCCGTGCGTCACGACCAGTGTCGGCACCTTCGCCGACAGCGCCGTTACTGCGCTTGCCACGTCATCGGTGCCCATCAACGCATGGACCTCTGCGTCATTGGCAAAGAGGATATCGATCATGCCTTCGTCGATCAGCTTGCGGAAATCGTCGCCGTGGCGCGAAATGCAAAACGCGTCGGACAGGGTGAAGGCGACCTTGCGCCCTGCCCCGCGCGCGATTCCGATGGCGGCGCGCATCGCGGCACGCGGTTCTTCGGGATCCCAGAGATAGCCTTCGAGATACAAGATCGCGCTGTCGGCGATCAGGTCATGGTCGATGGCGGCGGCGGGCAGGAACTGAGAGGCACCAAGGAAGGTGTTCATCGTGCGCTGACCATCGGGCGTCACGAGGATGAGGCAGCGCGCCGTGGGGGGCTCCGCTTCGCGCGCCACTGTACCGAAATCGACGCCAATGGCCCGGATGTCATGCGCAAAGACGTCGCCCAGCTGATCCTTCGCCACCTGGCCGATGAACCCGCATTTGCGCCCGAGTGCCGCCATGCCGGCGATCGTGTTGGCGGCCGAACCGCCCGAGACTTCGCGACCGGGGCCCATTTTGCCGTAGAGTTCGGTGGCACGCGGGGCGTCGATCAGCTGCATCGACCCGCGCGACAGCTTTTCGCTGTCGATGAAGTCATCGGTAGCGCTCGCGATCACGTCGACAATCGCATTGCCAATGGCCACCACATCATAGCGCGCGTTCATGCTCATACTGCCTCCGTCGAGAAAGCGCGGCGGTTAGCCGCAGCGATGGTTGACGGCAAGGGATGCACCCGCCAGCAGGACGTATGCGTGTTGCCTTTGCCCTATTGCCACTGCTCGTCGCCGGTTGCGCGACGGCGGTTTCACCGTCCCCGCCGCCCCTTGCCGCGACGCGCAGCCCGCCAATGATCAAGACAGGGCTCGACCGCGTGCTGGGGCAGACGGCCCGGGGCCTGACGGCCTTGTTCGGTGAAGCCGACCAGGACGTGCGCGAGTCCGAAGGGGCACGACGCCTGCAGTTTGCGGGCCCGATCTGCATCCTCGACGCCTATCTCTACCCGCCCCGCCCAGGGGCCGAGGGCGAAGTCAGCTATGTCGATGCGCGCCAACCCGACGGCCGCGACATCGACCGCGCCAGCTGTGTGGCTGCGCTTACGCGGCGCAAGGAAGCGCGCTGAGTTCGGCCAAAGCCCAGCGCGCGGCTTCGGCCACCACAGGGCTGTCATCCCCGGCAAGGCGCGCCAGGGAGGGAACGAGTGAAACATTCTGGCTGTTGCCCGCCGCGATACAGGCGTTGCGCACCATGCGGTCGCGACCGATGCGCTTGATGGGGGAGCCGGCAAAAATCATTCGGAAGGCGGCATCATCGAGCGCAAGCAGGTCGGCCAGCGGGGGTGCTACGAGTTCGGCGCGCGGCGCAAACGCCATGTTCATGTGTGCCGCCGCCGCGAACTTGTTCCAGGGACACACCGCCAGGCAATCGTCGCACCCATAAATGCGGTTGCCCATTGCCCGGCGAAACTCGATCGGGATTGGGCCCTTGTGCTCGATCGTCAGGTACGAGATGCACCGACGCGCATCGAGCCGGTAAGGCGCTGGAAAGGCATCGGTCGGGCAGGCGCGCTGGCAGGCATCGCAGCTGCCACAACGATCGGCGTGCGGTATATCGGCGACGAGATCGGGCCCGATATTCAGCGTCGTCATGATGCAGCCAAGGAACAGCCAGCTGCCGTGGTCGGTGGACACGAGGTTGGTGTGCTTGCCCTGCCAGCCCAGACCAGCCAGCGCGCCGAGCGGCTTTTCCATGACGGGCGCGGTATCGACGAACACCTTCAGCGCGCAATATGTCTCCCCCACCAGCCAGCGCGCAAGCGCCTTCAGGTTGCGCTTCACGACGTCGTGGTAATCCCCGCCCTGCGCATAAACGGAGATGCGCCCGATATCTGCTTCGTCGGCCAGGAGCAGCGGGTCTGCGCGTGGCGCATAGCTCATGCCCAGCGCGATGACCGACCGCGCCTCAGGCCAGAGCGCCTGCGGCGCGCTGCGCTGATCGGCGCGCATTTCCATCCAGTCCATCGTGGCGTGGTGACCCGCCTCCAGCCAGTCAGTCAGCGCAGGCGCCCCATCATGCGCGTCTGCCCGGGCGATGCCGCAGCTCGCAAAGCCCAGCTTTTCGGCTTCGGCTTTTAGGGCTTTGGTTAAGGATAGCGCATTAGACACCCATCGACGTCTAGCGGCTTTGCCAAAAAGGAAAAACAGTGCTTCGACAAGAATGGGCCGAAGCGCCTATGCAGCCCACGATGATCACGACGCCAACGCAACCCGCCATCGAGGCTTTTGGTCTGGTCAAGTCCTTCGGCACGACGCGTGCCGTCGATGGCATCGACCTCAGCGTTCCGGCGGGTAGCATCTATGGCGTGCTCGGACCCAATGGCGCGGGGAAGACGACGACCCTGCGGATGTTGCTGGGTATCATCGATCCGGATCAGGGACACCGCCACCTCCTGGGGCACGAGCGCCCGCTTGAGGCAGCTGAGCTCGTCGGATATCTGCCGGAGGAGCGCGGACTCTACCCCTCGATGACGGCACGCGAAGCCATTGCATTCATGGGGGCCCTGCGTGGCTTGTCGCTCGCGGACGGGCGTCGCCGCGCCGATGTGCTGCTTGAGGAATACGGGCTTGGCCACGCCGGCAAGAAGATCGTGCGCACGCTCTCCAAGGGGATGGCACAAACCGTGCAGCTTCTCGGCACGCTCATCCATAAGCCACAGCTGATCGTGCTCGACGAACCGTTTTCGGGGCTCGACGCGCTCAACCAGGGCCGACTCGAAACGCTAATCCGCGGACAGGCCACCGCCGGCGCGACAATCTTGTTTTCGACGCACGTCATCGCCCATGCCGAGCGGCTGTGCGAACGCATCGCGATCATCGCGGGCGGCAAGGTTCGTTTCGAAGGTGCGGTCGATGAGGCGCGCAACCGCCTGCGTCCCGTTGTCCGGCTACGGACGCGGGCAAGCGATGGCCCTTGGCGGGCCGCGCTGCCCGCCGACGCCGGTGCAGGGCCCGACTGGCGCTTCGAACTGCCACAATCGGGCATAGAACCGTTGTTGAAGGCGCTCGTCGACGGCAATGCCGGGATCGACAGCTTGTCGATAGAACGACCCGGCCTGCATGACGCCTTTGTCGCGATTGCCGGCGCGGAAGCCGCCGCTGCGCTGAACCAACCTACAGCCAAGGAAGCTGCGTTATGAGCATGAGCGCGGGCCGCACCGGCCGCCTGTTGCGAGCCGCGGCAGTGATCGCGCGGCGCGATTATGTGGCCACAGTCTGGTCGCGGTCTTTTGTTATGTTTTTGGCGACGCCTGTAATCGCTATCGGTTTTGGCGGCGTTATCGGCAGCATCGGCAGCAAGACCGATGAAGCCGCGATGAAGCCGGTCGTTGGGGTGATCGCCCCTGCGGCAGCGATGCCGTCGTTGCGCACCGCGCAGCAACGGCTGGACAACCGGATCGAGCATTTCCCCAGCTTGCGGCTCGAACTTCCTGACGGCGAGCCGGATCGGCAGGCGCAGGCGCTGCTTGCCGATCAGGATCGTAGCCCGGGCGTCGTTTTGACCGGATGGCCCGACAAGCTGCGTCTCCACGGGTCAAAAGCGCAGTTGGAGGACCACACATCCGACGTGGAGCTGCTGGCGGAGGAAGCCGCACTTGAGGCGCAACTGACACAAGCAGGACAGAAGCGGCCCGCGATTGCCATCACCGAGGTACCGACCCGTCCCGTGGCCGTCACGTCGTCGGCCAGCCGCCATCTCCTGGCCCGCGCCTCGCAAACGATGTTGTTCATGCTGACGATCCTGCTGGCAGGCATGCTGCTGTCGAACCTGGTCGAGGAAAAGTCGAACAAGGTGATCGAAGTGCTGACAGCCGCCGTACCGGTCGACGCGATTTTCCTGGGCAAGCTGGTCGCCATGCTGGGCGTATCGATCACCGGCATCACGATCTGGGGTCTCGCCGTGGGCACGGGCATAATCGCGTCCGTGGGGGCCCAGGGGCTGCCCGCACCGCCGATGGGCTGGCCGATGCTGATCTCGCTCGGGGTTGCCTATTACATCACCAATTACATGATCTTGGGCGGCATCTTCATCGGCATCGGCTCGCAGGCCGCCACAGTCCGTGACGTCCAGACACTGTCGATGCCGGTCACGATGATGCAGCTGGCGATCTTTGCCCTCGGGTCGGGTGTCGTCGCCAGCCTCGATACGCCGCTCGGCCTGTTCGCGGCGATTTTCCCGCTGTCGTCGCCGATCACGATGATCGCGCGCGCCGCCCAGGAAGCCGCGCTCTGGCCACACCTGGTCGCGCTTGCCTGGCAGGGGATCTGGGTTTTCTTCATCATCCGCATCGCCGCACGCCGCTTCCGCATCGGCGTGTTGCAATCGGGCGCGCCGAAATCGGGATGGTTCGCGCGCAAGAAGGCTGAAGCCTAGGCGGGGATCAGCAAGCCGGCGAGCGCCGCCGACATCAGGTTCGCCAGGCTGCCGGCTACCAGTGCCTTCAGTCCCAGCTTGGCGATCATCGGGCGCTGGTTGGGGGCGAGGCTGCCGGTCGAGGCCATCTGGATCGCGATCGACGAGAAATTGGCAAAACCGCACAGCGCGAACGTGACGACGGCGACCGTGCGCGGGGACAGGTCCTTCATCTGGCCGAGGTCGATGAACGCCACAAATTCGTTGAGCACGACCTTCGTGCCCAGCAAACCGCCCGCCGCCGCTGTCTCGCTGGCGGGGATGTTGAGCAGGTACATGAGTGGCGAAAAGAGGGTACCGAGGATCAGCTGAAAGCTGAGGTCGGGACGGCCAATCCAGCTTCCCGCTGCACCCAAAAGGCCGTTGGCGAGCGCAACCAGCGCGACGAACGCCAGCACCATCGCTGCCACCGCAACCGCGATCTTGACGCCGGTTTGCGCGCCCATGGCGGCCGCCATGATCAGGTTGGCGGGCTGTTCCTCGGGATCGACCGGCGCCACAGCAAGCGCGGAATCGGCCAGCGCCCCGGTGACCTGCGGATCGTCGGGCATCATGATCTTGGCCATCAGCAGCCCGCCCGGCGCCGCCATGAAAGAGGCCGCCAGCAGATAGGGAAGCGAGGCGGGCCCGAGCAAGGCGGCATAAGCAGCCAGGATGGTACCTGCCACGCCGGCCATGCCGACCGACATCACCGTGAACAATTGCGAGGGCGCGAGCCCGGCCAGATAGGGCCGGATCACCAGCGGCGATTCGCTTTGCCCAACGAAGATGTTGGCGGCCGCGCACAGCGCCTCGACCTTCGACACACCGACGACCCACTCGATGCCGCCGCCGACCCAGCGGATAATGAACTGCATGATGCCGAGGTAATAAAGCACGGCGACGAGCGAGGCGAAGAACACGATCACCGGCAGCGCCGAAAACGCGAACGCCGTGCCGAAATTGGGGTCTGTCGCGAGCCTGCCAAAGATGAGCTGGGTGCCCGCGCCTGCATAGCCGAGCAAAGCGCTGACGCCGCGCGCCAGGCTTTCGATCACGGCCTTGCCCGCGGGGACATAGAGCACAAGTACAGCAAGCGTTGCCTGCAGCCCAAAAGCAGCGCCCACCACGCGCAGCCGGATGGCGCGACGGTTCGAAGAGAGCAGCACCGCAATCGCAAGGATGATGACGATGCCCGCGATGCCGATCAATACACGTTCCACATGAGCCCCTAGGATCTTTGGGCGCACGATGCGGTTGCGTTGCGGGCAAAAGCAAGTAGCAACCGCGCGATGGAGACCGCCACCCCCGCAAAGCAGAGCAACATTCCCCGCTCGCTGTTCGTTTTAGCCATTTTCTATGGCGGCATGGTGCCGCTCGGCGGGTTTCTGGGAGCCAAGCAAGTGGCGCTTGGGCCGCTGGCCGTGGAAGCCGGGATATTCCCGTTCCTGACGCTCATCGCGGTATCGAGCGGCGTTGCGCAACTGCATGGCAAGGCGGTTGCCAATAAGCTGGTCGCCTATGGGTTCGTACCGTTGCTCGTCGCGATCGCACTCGCCTATTTCGTCCTGCAGTTGCCGACCGATCCCGGCATGTACCCGCCCGCCAAGGACGCCTTTCCGATCATCGTTGGCCAGAGCGGGCGCATGATGGCTGCCGGCGTGCTGGCCTATGGCGTGTCGGTCTCGCTCAATGTCTGGATTTTTGCGCGACTGTCGGGTGCGAATCGCAAATTTGCCGAGGCTCGCGGGATCGTGGCGGCTATTCTTTCGCAGATCGTCGATACGCTGATCTTTATCACCGTGTCCTTCTACGGCCTGCGCCCGATCGCGGACCTGATGCTGGGCCAGATGCTGGCGAAAATCGTCCTGTCCGCCGTGGTCGTGCCGCTGGTCATCGCGTTGGTGGTCCGGATCGGGCACAAGCTCGACGCGGAACAAGGTTTAGGTGCATGAGCCGTCACGATCCTGACTCAAGCCTGCTGACCAAAGCCGAAACGCTTGTCGAGGCGCTGCCCTATCTGCAGCGTTACGCCGGTCAGACCTTTGTCGTAAAATATGGCGGCCATGCGATGGGCGATCCCGCCGCCGCCGAGGACTTCGCCGAGGATATCGTGCTGCTGAAGGCGGTCGGTATCAATCCTGTCGTCGTTCATGGCGGCGGACCGCAGATCGGCGCGATGCTCAAGAAGCTGGGCGTGGTCAGCGAATTCGTCGGCGGCCTGCGCGTCACCGACAAGGAAACCGCCGATGTCGCCGAAATGGTGCTGGGCGCGATCAACAAGCAGATCGTTGGCTGGATCGCCGCCGAGGACGGACGCGCGGTCGGCCTGTCCGGCAAGGATGCAGGGCTGGTGGTGGCGGAGAAAGTCTCACGCCCTGCCGATCCCCATCGCGGTATCGAACGCCATGTCGACCTGGGCTTCGTCGGGGAACCGGTGAAGGTCGACCGCACGATCATCGACACGCTGTCGGCAGCTGGCGTCATTCCGGTCATTGCGCCAATCGCGCCCGATGCCAGCGGCCAGACCTACAACATCAATGCCGACACCATGGCGGGCGCGATTGCGGCGGCGCTCGGCGCCTCGCGGCTGTTCCTGCTCACCGATGTGGCCGGTGTACTCGACAAGTCGGGTGAGTTGTTGACCGATCTCGATCCGGTCCGGATCGAGGCGCTGCGTGCAGACGGGACAGTCACGGGGGGTATGATCCCCAAGCTTGAAACGTGCATTGCGGCGGTCGAGGCAGGCGTCGATGCCGCTGTCATCCTCGACGGGCGCGTCCCCCATGTCATGCTCGTCGAGATTTTCACGGCGCGCGGTGCGGGGACGCTGGTTCACAAAGCCGCTTAGCATCGCTATCTGGGCAGGAGCTGCCACGACGCCGGAACGCATATATGAACACCGTTATCCAGATTGCCCTTTACCTGCTGACGCTCGTCTGGTGGGTCATCATCATTCAGGCGGTGATGTCATGGCTGATCGCTTTCAACGTCATCAACACGCATAATGATTTCGTGCGCCAAGTGTGGACCACGCTCGACCGGCTGACTGAGCCGCTTTACCGGCCGATCCGCAAGATCATGCCCGATTTCGGGGCGCTCGACCTGTCGCCCATCGTCGTGCTGGTCATCCTTGGCATCCTCAACATCCTCTTGGTCAACCAGATTCCCTACACACCCGCATGACCGCCGCGCTGATCGACGGCAAAGCGCATGCGCAAGCCTTGCGCGGCAACGTCGCTTCGGGTGTTGCGCATCTGGCGCGCGCGCCCGGCCTTGCGGTCGTCCTTGTCGGGGAAGACCCCGCGAGCAGCGTCTACGTACGCGCCAAAGGCAAGGCGTGCCACGAAGCTGGCATGGCGAGTTTCGAATACCGCCTGCCCGCCGAAACGACACAGGAAGTGCTGCTCAAACTCGTTCGGCAGCTGAACGGCGACGCACAGGTCGACGGCATCCTCGTGCAACTTCCACTGCCCGGCCATATCGACACCAATGCGGTGATTGCCGCTATCGACCCGGACAAAGATGTCGACGGCTTTCATCCGGTCAACGTGGGCCGGCTGGCGAGCGGGCTGCCTGGGTTCGTGCCCTGCACGCCGCTCGGCTGTCTCATGTTGCTCACCGACACGCTGGGCGACCTTTCGGGGCTGGACGCGGTGATTGTGGGACGATCGAACATCGTCGGAAAGCCCATGGCGCAATTGCTGCTCGGGGCTAATGCGACGGTGACGGTGGCGCATTCCAGGTCGCGCGACCTGCCCGCGCTGTGCCGCCGCGCGGACATTCTGGTCGCGGCCGTCGGACGTCCCGAGATGATCCGAGGCGACTGGACCAAGCCTGGCGCAACGGTGATCGACGTCGGGATCAACCGGGTGGACGGAAAGCTCGTGGGTGATGTCGCATTCGATGAGGCCGTGGTCCATGCCGCGCATATCACGCCGGTTCCCGGCGGCGTTGGGCCGATGACGATTGCCTGCCTGTTGCACAACACGCTGACTTCGGCCGAGCGACGCCAGATGAAGGACGCCGGTTGATAGTCCTTCTGCCCCTGCTCGCTGCAGCC